>JAGWIL010000198.1 GCA_028866335.1 Rhodospirillales bacterium | reverse complement strand
ATCAGTTCCACGTCAAAAATAAGAGTGGCGCCGGGGGGGATGACAGAACCGGCCCCGCGCTGGCCGTAGCCGTGTTCGGGCGGCAGAACCAGCGTGCGCTGCCCACCGGCCTGCATGGTGGAAACCCCTATATCCCAACCAGAAATCACCTGACCAACGCCAAGCTTGAAGGCGAAGGGCTGCCCGCGGTCGCGCGAGGAGTCAAATTTCCGGCCCTTGGCACCATTATCATCCAGCCAGCCGGTGTAATGCACGGTGACCATCTGGCCCTTTTGTGGCGATTCACCCGTGCCGACGACGTGGTCCTCGTATTTTATGCCGGAGGGCAGGGTGACGATATTCGTTTCAGCCAAGGCGATTTCCTTTCAAAATAAAGGTGCGGGTTAAGCCGCGCCAGCTTGTTAATCAGTTCTTGGCCTGGTGGAAACCGGCGGCGTCCAAATCAGACTTGCAGGCATAAGCGCCGTGCTTGGTTTTGCCGAAATATTTAGATTTGCTGCCGTGATAGGCCTTGCTGCGGGTTAAAGCCGTCCACTCCACTACGCTGTTGGGGCAGTGCGCGGCGGCGGCGCTTTCGCTCGAGAAATGCTGGTCTGAGGGGAGCAGCGCGTGCGTGCTCGCCTTGCTGTGATGGGTCCGGTGGCTAGCTGGAGCCATAGTGTCAGAGGGTATCGGGGCCATGGTGCCGGTGGGGGCAGGAGCGCTGGGGGCGGTCTGTGCCATGGCGGGAAAGCTCAGTAGGCAGGCGAGGCCAAGCGGCAGAAGCCGAGCAATGTTTATTAGGGGCATTAAACTCTCCAAAGATGCCGCCGGATTCACCCAAAAGCGTGGCAGTTTTGCGGCAAACGGGTTTGCGCCGGTCGCTGTGGAGGTCTAGGAGAGCGCAGTCTCCAAACTTCGTTGAGAACGACCCATGACATTGATCGCCGACCGCCTGAACCGCATCAGCCCCAGCCAGACGATTGCCATTTCCACCAAGGCGCGGGCACTTAAGGCGGAGGGGCGGGATATTATCAGCCTTTCCGCTGGTGAGCCGGATTTTGATACGCCCGATCATATCAAGCAGGCGGCAATCCAGGCCATTCAGGCAGGCGATACGAAATATACGGATGTCGCCGGCACGGCTGCCCTGCGCAAGGCCGTGGTGGAAAAATTCAAGCGCGATAGTGGCATTGAATACAAGCCGGAAGAGATCATCGTTTCCACCGGCGGCAAGCAGGTTATCTTCAACGCCATGCTGGCCACCGTGCAGGCTGGAGACGAGGTGATTATCCCAACGCCATGCTGGGTTTCATACCCCGATATTGTGCAACTGGCCGAGGGCATGCCGGTTTTTGTGCCCTGCTCCCAGAATAACGGTTTCAAGCTCCGTGCCGAGGATCTGGAAGCGGCGATCACGCCCAAGACCAAATGGCTCTTCCTTAACTCCCCCAGCAACCCGACCGGTGCGGCCTACTCAGCCGAAGATCTGCGCCCGATCTGCGATGTGCTGTTGAAGCATCCGCATGTGTGGGTATTCACCGACGATATCTACGAGAAGCTTACCTATGACGGCTTCAAGCCGGCCACCGTCGTGCAGGTGGAGCCGAAGCTGAAAGAGCGCACCATCACCATGAATGGCTGCTCCAAGGCTTATGCCATGACTGGTTGGCGTATAGGTTTCTGCGGCGCGCCGGTGCAATTAATCAAGGCGATGGACAAGCTGCAAAGCCAATCGACCTCCAACACCTCCTCAATCAGCCAGGCAGCGGCTGTGGCCGCGCTGAACGGGCCGGAGGATGCGCTGGCGGAAATGGCGCGGGTTTACGTGCAGCGCCGCGACCTGGTTGTGGAGATGCTGAACAAGGCCGAGGGATTAACGTGCCACAAGCCGGAAGGCGCGTTCTACGTATTCCCTTCTCTGCATGGCTGCATCGGCAAAACCACGCCCAAAGGCAAAAAGATCGAAAACGACGAGGATTTCGTAATTGCTCTGCTGGATGAAGAAGGTGTGGCCGCCGTACACGGTTCAGCCTTTATCTATCCCGGTCATTTCCGAATTTCCTATGCCACTTCTACCGAGGCGCTGCGCGAGGCCTGCACACGCATTCAGCGTTTCTGCGCGGCTTTGGCATAAGCGTTTTGCCCTTGGCGGGATGAAGCTCCGGTTGAGGGCTTCAACGTAAATAAGGCGGCCATTGGCCGCCTTATTTCATTCAAAGCCAACATATCAGGTGGCGCTTTACGCCGCCTTGATGTTGTCCGCAGCATTCTTGCCATTACGGCGGTCCTGCACAATGTCAAAGCTCAGCTTCTGGCCTTCGGTGATGACGCTCATGCCGCCGCGCTCAACCGCGGAAATATGCACAAACACGTCTTCCCCGCCGTTATCCGGGCGAATAAAGCCGAAGCCCTTTGTTGCATTGAAGAATTTTACGGTTCCAGTTGTCATGACGATTTCCCTTTCAATCAGTCATAATTCAGCTTGCAGCACAAAATGCGCGGCAGGCCATCCAAGATCGATTTTGAAGAGAAAGATCGTCAACAGCGCGTATGACGCAGAAAACAAAGTTCAGTAGCAAAGATCGATTGAAAATTCTTAGCCTGCATAGGCCGGATAAGCAAGAAGCCCTGCCGTTCCAGGCCAAATGCTTGCTTCTGGCGCAACTGGCGCACCCTCATTCCATCCAGGAAATTTGAAAATTCTATTGCATTGAAGCGGTAAAAAGAGCCTGCTAGGCAAAGCCATGCACTTCACCCGCTTCACTGATTACGGTCTCAGGGCGTTAACCTATCTGGCGTTGGCACCAGACCGGCTAGCCATGATCTCTGAGATTGCGCAGGCCTATGAAGTTTCCGAACATCATATGACCAAAGTGGTGCATCGCCTGGGTCAGGTAGGTCTGGTTGATACGCTGAGAGGGCGCAATGGCGGCCTGCGCCTGGCTCGCCCGGCGGCGGAAATCGGCATCGGCGATGTCGTGCGGGCGCTGGAGCCTGAGCTTGCTTTGGCGGAATGCCAGGCGGGGGGAAATTGTGCCATCCGGGGCGCTTGTGGCCTGGAAGGAATTTTGAATGAAGCGGTCAACGCCTTGCTGGCTGTGCTGGACCGTTACACCCTGGCGGATATCGCAAGCCCCCGGCACACGGCCCTGCGCCGCCGTTTAGGGCAGATGGCACCTTTGCCCAGCCGGGTTTGAACCCATGTTCCTTCAATCGCGGGAAACCTAAGAAAATGCTGAAAACCGCTGCTGTTAGTTTCACACTATCCCTGTTCGCCCTGGCGGCGCAGGCGGCCAGCCCGCCAGCTCTTTACACCGCCGCGCAGGCCAGCGCCGGTGCGGCAGTATTCGCGCAAAACTGTGCGGTATGCCACGGCGCTGCCCTTGGCGGTGGCGGCGGCCCGGCGCTCGTTGGCGCAGGCTTCACTCCTGCGGGCACCACTATCGGCAGCGTTTTTAGTGTACTTGCCCAGCAAATGCCGGCCACCAACCCTGGCGGCCTTAGCCAGAGCCAATATGAAGACCTCATGGCCTATATCCTGCAAAAAAATGGCTACCCTGCCGGCACCATGCCAATCAGCTACGGCAAGGCGATGACCGATTCCACGCCGTTTATTTCTCAGGCCAAGTAACCCTCTGATAACGCGCGGCGGCAATTCCGCCGCCGCATTTCTCTGCTTCTGGCTGGTTTCATGCTTCGGGTGTAGCCTTCGTTTGGTTGCGTCGCCGTAAGTCGCAAGAATACCAAGGAAACCAAGCCAGAGGAGTTTCATTTGCCTGATACGCAACAAGCCTCCGCCCAGTTCGGCAATCTGTCTTATGTCTCGCCCTCGCCGGAAAGCCCCTGGGGCACCTATCTGGCCCAGGTAGACCGCGTTTTACCCTACATGGGCG
>JAGWIL010000197.1 GCA_028866335.1 Rhodospirillales bacterium | reverse complement strand
TTGCCGCTGGTGTTGAAGGTGAGATCAGCCTTGGCGTAAAACCCGGCCCGGCTTTCCAGCGTCAGGCGAATATCGTCCACGCCGTTACGGTTGCCGGGAAGCTGGCGCACATCGCCTTGTGCCAGCACGCGGGTGAAGTGGTCTTCAGGTGTGGCCTGCAACCAGATGGTGAGGCAATTGGCCAGCAGCCGGTCGAATGTGGAGCTATCCCCCACCAGCCCGCCCGCGGTGGCGATAACGCAGGCGGGGTGGCTTTGCAGGGTTTCCTCCAGCGCCTGGCGCTCATAACGGCGATAGGCATTGGAGCCGTAAAGCGCCTGAATTTCTATCGGCGCACAACCGGCAAGGCGTGTGATCTCGGAACGCAGTTCAACAAATGGCAAACCGAGCCTGGCCGCAACCATTTGCCCCAGCGTGGACTTGCCAGCCCCGCGCAGCCCGATAAGTGCAATGCGGCTGTTGCGGGCGGAAGAGGCGCGGCTTTCCACGCTGCCAAATAATTCGTTCAAAGCGCGTAGAGCGCGGTCTATTGCGGGCGCTTCCCGCCCATGCAAAATCCGGCGGATGGAGAGCCATTCGGGTGTTGCGGTGGTTTCATCGCCCAGCAGCTCAGCCAGTGCGCAATCCAGCGCCTGCGCCACTTGCGCTAAAACCAGGATGGAAACATTGCCGGTGCCGGATTCAAGGTTGGCCAGATGCCGCTCCGAAACGTCAGCCTCTTCGGCCAGAACACGGCGAGTCATGCCCCGGCGGGCGCGCAGCAGCTTCACGCGCTTGCCCAGGCCGGAAAGAATTTCTGTCTCGTCGATCGGTATCATGTGGTCTGGTTCAATTCGGAAGCCATCCCCGCCCGTTAGCATTTTTTTGCCGGATCACAAAGAGGAAAGGCAAGGTAAATTGTAATATATTGCATAATTTCGCCGCGTCATTTGCTCACGGGGATGCTGCCAAGTTGTGCGGCCTCTTGCCCGTGCCGGGGGGCAATGCCATGTTTTGCGGCATGACAGAGCATTACGATCCGGTGGGCTGGCACGGCACCACCATTTTGTCCGTTCGCCGCAATGGCCAGGTTGTTGTGGCCGGGGATGGGCAGGTATCGCTTGGCAACACCGTTGTAAAGGGTAACGCGCGCAAGGTGCGGCGTATCGGCAATGGCAGCGTGATCACCGGTTTCGCCGGGGCCACGGCTGATGCCTTCACCCTTCTGGAACGGCTTGAAGCGAAGCTGGAGCGATTTCCGGCGCAACTGGAACGCGCCTGTGTGGAGTTGGCGAAAGATTGGCGGACAGACCGTTACCTGCGCCGGTTGGAGGCGATGCTGATCGTCGCGGACAAGGAGCGCGGCTTCACCATCACCGGCAATGGCGATGTGCTGGAACCCTCGGATGGCATTATCGCCATCGGCTCCGGCGGCAATTATGCCCTCTCAGCCGCCCGCGCGCTCATCACGGTGCCGGACCTCACGGCCGAGGAAATCGCCCGCCGGGCAATGAAAATCGCCGCTGATATCTGTATTTACACCAACGAAAATCTGGTTGTCGAAACGATTTAATATGGAAATCCCCGTTTATTCCCCCCGGGAGACTGTCTCGGAACTCGACCGCTTCATCATCGGCCAGAACGACGCCAAGCGCGCCGTGGCCATTGCGCTGCGCAACCGCTGGCGCCGCCAGCAATTGCCGGAGGAGCTGCGCGACGAGGTGGTGCCCAAAAACATTCTGATGATTGGCCCAACCGGCTGTGGCAAAACTGAAATCGCCCGGCGCCTCGCCAAACTTGCCCAGGCGCCATTTCTTAAGGTGGAAGCCACGAAATTTACCGAGGTCGGTTATGTTGGCCGCGATGTGGAATCCATCGTGCGCGACCTCGTCGAAGCCTCCATCACCATGCTGCGTGAGCAAAACCGCAAGAGCGTTGAGGCAAAAGCCGAGTTGAATGCAGAAGAACGGCTGATTACCGCCTTGGTGGGGGAGGGTGCATCCGCCGACACACGCGTGAAATTCCGCCGGATGCTCCGCGCCGGCGAGCTTGAAGATAAGGAAATCGAAATCGCGATTACCGAAACTCAAGGCACGCCCATTGGTATGATGGACATGCCCGGAATGCCTCCCGGCTCAGGTGCCATAAACCTGAACGACATGATGAAGAACATGTTCGGCCGCCAGGCGCAAAAAAAGAAGATGCTGGTGCCGGATGCCCGCAAAGCCCTGGCCCGCGAGGAAGCCGACAAACTGCTGGATACGGATGCGCTGACCAAGGACGCCATTACTCACGCGGAACAGAACGGTATCGTGTTTCTCGATGAAATCGACAAGATCTGTGCCCATACCGAAGGCGGGTATCGCGGCGGCGATGTCTCCCGCGAAGGCGTGCAGCGCGATCTGTTGCCGCTCATCGAAGGCACCACCGTTTCCACCAAATATGGTCCGGTGAAAACCGATTATATCCTGTTCATCGCCTCCGGTGCGTTCCATGTCGCCAAGCCGTCAGATTTGCTGCCGGAGTTGCAAGGCCGTTTGCCCATCCGCGTTGAACTAAACTCGCTTTCGCGTGACGATTTCAAACGCATCCTTACGGATACTGAGCATTCCTTGCTGAAACAATATACGGCGCTGCTCGGCACGGAGAACGTGAACCTGATTTTCGCGGAAGATTCGGTAGATGCCATTGCCTCTCTGGCATTCGACATCAACGAGCGCATCGAGAATATCGGCGCGCGCCGCCTCGCCACGGTGATAGAGCGAATGCTGGAGGAAATCTCTTTCACCGCGACAGACCGTTCAGGCGAGGCCATCACCATCGACGCCGCTTATGTGAATGAACGCGTTGCTCCGCTTGCCGCCAAGGGCGATCTCTCGCGGTTTATTTTGTAAGGCTGGAAGGTCAGGCATGAATTTCCGTCTCGCGGGTCTCATCACGGCGCTGGTGGCCGCCTTCGCGCTGGCTGTGGCGTATTTTGCGCAATATGGGTTGCACCTTGTGCCCTGCGAATTATGCTTGCTGGAACGCTGGCCTTACCGCATCACCTTGGCCCTTGGCATTCTGGCGCTGCTGCTCGGCGGCAAGCCGGGCCGGGTGTTCATCTTCCTCGCAGGGCTGGCCATGCTGGGCGGCGTTGCCGTCTCTTTCCTGCATGTGGGCGTGGAATTCACCTGGTGGCCATCGCCACTGCCGGAATGCAATGGTATTCTAACCCCAGGTGCTATCCTGCCATTAACGCCTGCCGTGCCGTGCGACCGCCCGGTCTATCTCATTCCCGGCCTGCCGCTTTCCATGGCGCAGATGGATTTTCTGGGCAGCTTCATTTTCACTTGCGTCCTGTTCCGCATGGCAACAAGACGGAACAGGAGGCAGGCATGAACGAGACTGTTAAACGCTTCATCCGCGTGGATCATGCCGGCGAATATGGGGCCGAGCGCATCTATGCCGGTCAGCTCGCCGTGCTGGGGCGCGGGCCGAAGGGTGATCTCCTGCGCCACATGCTGGGGCAGGAAACGGTACATAAGCAAGCGTTTGAAAAACTGATGGCCGAGCGCCGCGCCCGCCCCACCGCCATGCTGCCCCTCTGGCATGTCGCGGGGTTTGCGCTGGGCGCTCTCACCGCCGCCATGGGCGAGAAAGCCGCCATGGCCTGCACCGTGGCGGTGGAGGAGACCATCGACGAACATTACGCCGCCCAGCGCGACACTCTGGGTGAGAACGAAGCGGACTTGAAAGACACCATCGAACGGTTCCGCCTGGAAGAGCTGGAACACCGCGATACCGGGCTTCAACATGGTGCGGAACAGGCCCCGGCCTATAAACTCCTCACTGGCCTCATCCGCTTCGGTTGTAAGGCGGCCATCCGCATTAGCGAGGCCGTTTAGCTCGCTGCCCTCCC
>JAGWIL010000196.1 GCA_028866335.1 Rhodospirillales bacterium | reverse complement strand
TTTGAAAGCGGAACCGGTTGGCCAAGCTTTAACGACCCCGTTGAAGGCGCAATCGGCACCAATGTTGACCGTAGCCACGGCATGATCCGCATAGAGGCCCATTGCAGCAATTGCGGCGGCCATCTTGGCCATGTGTTCGAGGATGGCCCCGCGCCAACCGGCCTACGCTATTGTATCAATGGCATCGTGTTAAATTTTCAGCCCGCATCTTAGAGTACGATGACTTTAGGTTTGCTCAGTTTGTAAGCAAGCCTAAAGTCAGAACCGGCCTTTATTCCATTGTTTGATGCCTGAAAATCAGAAACTCACGGCCGTTCTAAAATCCGGCCAATAAAAAACCTGCCTTGCAATGCAAGGCAGGTTTTTCTGAGCTTAGTCTAATTAGACGAAGGTAATAACGTGACCACCACCGGAAACCGAAACCTGAGAGGTGGAAACACCCTTGAGGTTAATCTGCGTACCGTCGCTGAGCAGGATATTGGTGCCACCGCCGCCAAGTGCTGCCTGCATTGTGTCGAAAGTCGGCGCATTGGGGCCAAACCCGTTATTGTCGACCAGGTAGATATTATCACTACCACCAAAATCGGTAATGGTCAGGGTGCTGCCGCCCAACGTAACGAGGCCACCAGAAGTGGAAACCGCGCCGAGTATGTCATAAACATTTTTCGCACCAACAACCGTGGAACCGGTCAAGGTTGTCGCCGTAAGGTTGCCCAACAGGAAGTCCTGCTCACCGGAACCGCCGGCGGAAACCACGTCGCCAACCGCCGTGGTCATGCCAATACCGACGTTTTCCAAACCAACCTGGAACACGTTAGCGATACCGCCACCCTGCAGGGTTTCCGCGCCAACGCCGGTATAAAGGTAGTTTTGTGAACCGCCCGCGATGAGCGTATCGCCAGCACCGCCACCAACAAGTGTGGAGTTGCCAGTGCCGCCATCCAGCATGTTCAAACCACCACGACCGCCCACAAAGAAGCCGCCGCCGAGGCCGCCAAATGCCGTAACAGCGTTAGTGGCATAAATCGAGCCGCCGCCAGCCGTGGTGTAGGACCCGGAGTAAATGGTCTGCGCCTTGGAGGAGTTGTTAATGAAGTCCAGGCTGCCACCGGCATTAGTAAGGAACACCACCGAAGCTTGCGCGCTATCTGAGGCGGTAACAGTCGCCACGTCAGCGCCGCCCACATACACGCGGGTCGTTGCATTGCCGACAGCCGTAAGAACATCGTTATTAGACGTCGCAGAGGCAAACGTTACGGTATCGTTGCCAGCAGAGGTAACTGTCTCGGCCGCATCTTTAGCGTAGATGGAATCATTGCCGCCAGCCGCGAAAATCGATCCGCTGCCACCATCGACAGAATAAGCAACGTTGCTGCCCGAACCGAACAAAGCCACACCTGTGACCGAGCTGCCGCTGATGGAAAGGTTACCTGGCGCTTGAACTACAAGAGTGGTCGCAGCGGGATTTACCGTTACCACACCGCCAAACGGCGCGCCTGAAACCGTGTTACCAACGCTATCGGTGTTGGTAATTTCTTCCAGGTAATTGATTCCGGAACCACCAATGGAAGCAATAGCCCCATTGACAGCGTTATAATTCTCAAATCCCGCAGAGCCCGCGTTAACAGACGCCGAAACGCCGTCCAGGTATGTCTGCAGAAGAGAATTTACGGTCGTACCCAGCGAAGACGGAACGCTGAGAATTCCCGAATGAATATTCGACGTCCCACCGCCAGAGACTGTTAGATATGACGTACCACTCATTCAGTTACCCTCACTTTCCACCGTTGGCTTGGTCTTACCGTTGCGGTGCAGTAAAATCAAGAAATAAGCTACTGCAAAACCGTTAAATTCTTCTTGCAAACACCCCAAAAAGTCATAACATTTTCGTTATTTGTACCATTAACAATATATTATATTTTTTATTATATATTGTATTTTTTATTAGAATTTTTTGCGCTTTGCGACCCCTCTACAACCCTAGCATTATAAGCCTATATCGAAATTTATGTCTAAAAAACAAAGATTGACTACTTATTATGACAAATGGTTTCATTGATTGCTTTTATAATATAAATATTACAAACATAACAATATACACATTTGGCTTATTTGACTCGTACATTTCATTTTATTAACCGTAATATTACCTTATTCGCCTGATACTTCCCGGCGGCGGCGGTCGAGTTCTTCACTGTACCGGCGGAGCGCATATTGCTCGGTCAACAGCCCTAAAACCTGCCGCGTATCCGGCCCATCCAGCACCGCCAAGGCATCTGCTTCAGCGCTCTCAAAAACGGCGAGAGCCTCTTTCACATTCATGCCAGGCAGCAAAAAATAATTCTGATGGTGCAAGATATCACCAACATTGCGATGCTCGCCTGTCACCGTCGCGGCATCTGCGGGGTATGCCACGCCAACATATTCTCCGTCCGGACTGGTCACCACAACACGTTGCACCGCCCCCAGCGGCACTTCCTGCCGAAACACGTCAAGGCTGGTATCCGGCCGCGCCGTCACCGGCACGGCGCGCATCATGCGCCCTACCGTTAGTGCCTGAATCCATCCCACATCCACGGCGGAGCGGATCTGTTCACCACGCAAATGAAACCGCCATGTTGCGAATGAGTAACCAAACATCCGCCGCACAGTAATGGTGGCCGCAATGGCCGCCGCCAGCACAGCCATGGTTACAGCAAAATTTTGCGTACTTTCCAGCGCCAGGAAGGTCATGGTCATGGGGCCGCCGATGATCGCCGCCGCCACCCCGCTCATGCCCACAACAGCATAAAGCCCCACTGGCATTGGCGTCACAAAGGGCATGATACTGATGATGCCCGCGAACACCTTGCCAAACATCGCGCCTAAAAACAGTGACGCGAAGAACAAGCCCCCGCGGAACCCCGCCCCGATTGAAAATGCCGAGGCGACGGATTTGGCCAGCAGCAACCCCACCGCAACCATGAACGGAAACTGCACATTTATATAAGTATGCAAAGCGGAATGACCAGAGGACATCGCCTGCGGGGTCATGCACCCCAGCAACCCCACCACCGCACCGCCCAGCAAGGGCCGCAGCCAGACCGGGATTTTGCTGCGCCGAAACCCGGCTTCGATCAGCGTCACGCCCCGCATGATGACAATACCAGCGATTCCGCAGGCAATGCCTTCGATCAGAATAATCCCATACGCGTCAGGCGGCACATCCATCGGCAAGGTCACGTTCAGGGGCGGTGCGCCAAACCCCAAAAGTTGCACCGTCAGCGTGCCCAGCAAGGCTGCGATAACGACAAATGGCAAGGTCGTTACGGAATAAACGCCAATAACCAGTTCGATTCCGTAAAAAGCGCCGCAAAGTGGCGCGCTGAACGCCCCGGCAATCGCCGCCCCCGCGCCGCAGCCCACAAGCGTGCGCAAATCCCCCCGCCGGAGCCGGAAATTCCGCCCCAGCCAGGAGGCAACACCGGCCCCAAACTGCGCATACCCCGCTTCCATGCCAACGGAAGCACCCACCCCGTTGGACCATGCCGTCTGTGCCGCCACAATAATCGAATCGGTGAGAGACATCCGCCCGCCATAGAGCGCATTGGCCTCAATCGGGTCCACCAGCGGCTTGGGCCTAAACCGGGCCAGAACCCATAATGAAATTCCAAAAACCAAGCCACCCAGCACCGGCACGGCAATGGCCCGCAGCGGGTCAAGCCTGGGGGTTTCAGAAAGCTCCATCCCTCGCCCCAGATCAAACAGGTTCTGGTGCATCAGGAACGAAATTTCATTAATCAGCGCCACGCCCAGCCCGGCGAAAACTCCCACCGCCGCCGCCAGCAGGGCAAGCCAGACCTCATCCGCCCGCACCAAAGCGCGTAGCAGCGGGGGTATGCGCAAGAATCCCGC
>JAGWIL010000001.1 GCA_028866335.1 Rhodospirillales bacterium | reverse complement strand
TCGCCGGAGCGCGGAACCCGATGGTCTCGTAGGGTGCTTCGTCAGTCACGGCGCTAACGCTAGCGCGGCGTGTCCTCCTGCGCAGCGATGGCTACCAGCCGGCGCACCCATGCTGGTCGGGTGGGTTCGACTGGATCCGCTCGGCCACCATGACCTGCTGTGCCGGCGTGGCGTTGTTCCGGTCGACGCCTGCGCCGTAGGTGTCCCAGTTCTGCCCGCTGATGCCGAGGTTGCCCCAGTACGTCGGGCCGTGTTGGTAGACCGCCAGGCTCCAGCCGCCCTCCTCGCACATCGCCACAGCGTCCCAGCGGTGGTCGTAGTCACCGGAAGCGACCGGCGGAGTCGCGGTCGACGCCGTGCTCGCCGACTGAGACCGGACGGCAGCCTGAACACGCGCAGCCGCCGCCGCCGCTGCTGCCGTCGCCGCCTGCGCCTCCTGCTGCGCTCTCGCCGCTGCGAGGACAGGAAGGGTAGTGGCCAGCATGGCGTCCACACGCTGAGCAGCGAGCGCCGACTCGATCGACCGCTCGGCGCTCTCGGTGGAACTGAGCAACGACGGCGTCGGCGTCACCCACGGCGTCGAGCGCGCGGAGAGCGTCGAGCGCGGCGAGGGCGGGCGACCTGCTTGCGTCGGCGGCGACGGCCATAGTGAGACTCCGATCGAGAGGGCGATGACGAGAAGCGAGAACGGTGCTGCGATGCGGTTGTTCATGGTGGGGTGCGACCTTCCTTGAGTCGGGCGCCGGCGGCGCCTCTCTTGCTGGTTGGTGGACCCCGCCGGTGCATGCAGGCCGCAGTCGGTCGCCGGGAAGGACGAGCCGACCTGTCTGACGGTGTGCAGCGGGTGTGATGTCCGTTCGGCGGTCAGTGGGCGTTAGGCCACTCCTCGATCGACTGGCGTCAAGGCTACGCCCCTGCCGCGTCGTCTGCGAGCATCGTCGACCAGTCGTCGGCGCCGATGATGCCGGCGGCCTGCTCGTCGCTCGTGTAGGCGATGACTCTGGCCCTGCCTGGGTGCCGGTGGCGGACGGCCTCGAACGCGATGGTGCAGGCGTCGCACCCGATCTTGAACGCGGTCTCGGCCGTTGGCTCCCGCTCGGGGAACTCGCACGCCCACCACTCGGCAACCGTCGTCAGCTCCTGGTGCTCGGGGCGTCCCATCAGAACCGGCTCCCGTCCCACTCCCACAGCCCTTGTCGGCCGCGCTCAGGCACCGGCGCGTCGAACGCTTCGGCGTCGCCGAGCAGCCAGGCGTAGCGTCCCTCAGAGAAGTCGCCGAGCTTGCGCTGATCGTTCACGTCCTCCTCGACGAGCGCTGGGCCGTCCGGTGGGAACGTGTACCGGGTGAGACCGCCGTAGACGTCCGGGCAGACGAAGCGCAGGTGTCCGGCCTCGTTCGGCCCAGTGATCGGCAGGACGTCCACGAGCTCGACGGTCCCGACGATCGCGCCGCTCGGCCAGCGGTCGGGGTAGCCGGTCACCCCGTGGTGGCGGCTGACCCGGTCCGTCGCCTGCCACAGCGGACGGGACCAGGCGCCGACGTAGTGCTCCCGCCCGGCGTGGATCGCCAGCGGTCCGCGATGCGCCGTCTGCCACGGCCGGGTCTCGATCGTCTTGATGCCGGCGACGATGAGCGAGGCCCACGGCTGCTTGACGGTCAGCGCCTTCACCATCCTGCTCCGGTCGGCCGCTGGCTGGGGGTGAATCCGGCGCGCTCGATGAGGTCCCTGGCCTCGACCCGGCCCTGCGCTGCGTCGACCTCGGCGGCGGCAACCTTGCGTCGGCCGACGTCGGTCATCATTTGGTCGTAGAGGTCCCTGGCCCACCGGGCGTCGCCGAGCGCCGTGTGCCGGTCGTACGCCGTCACGTCGACTCCGGCTCGGTCGGACAGGTCGCCGGAGTCCCACGGCGGCTCGAGGCCGTACCGCCCGGCGACGAGCGCCTCGACGTCGACAAGGTGGTAGTGCCACGCCGGGAGCAGCCCCTGACGCTTGACGAGCGCCGCCAGGCGCTCGGCGTCGAACGACACGACCGCACCGACCAGGTGGGCGCCGTCGGTGAGCTCCGCGAACACTCGGGCGAAGGTGGCCAGGTCGGTGACGGTTCGTTCCGGGTGGTCGTCCTGGTTGCTGCGGTAGCCGCTCGGGTGCCGGTCGTGGAACCGTCCGATGTCGAGCGCGAACGGATCCGCCGTCGAGAGGTCGACCGGCAGCATCCAGTGGTACTCCCGGTCGGTGACGACGACCGCGCCGACGCGGCTGACGGCGTCCGTGTCGCGCAGGATCAGCCCGACCTCCCACACTTCGTGCCGGTCCGGGTCGAGGCCGGTGGTCTCCGTGTCGAGGAACGCGAGTCGGGTCACAGCGGCGCGTCCTGGTCGAACGGCGCCGGCCCTGGCGCAGCCAGCGGACGGCCGGTGACTCTCGCCATGAGCGCCTTCATGGCTGGCTCGGCGTCTCGCAGGAACTTCTCTCGGGGGTCGATGACTCCGTCCGGCTGGGCGGCGATCGACGCATCGAACGCCTCGCCGAACGCCTGGATGATCGCCGCCTGGACCTGCTCGGGCTCGAGGCCACCCGGGTAGCGCTGGCCGACCTCGATCGCTTCCTTGAACCAGTGGCGCATCCGCTCGGGCTGGCTGACCTCGTCGGCCGTGCGGTGCTGGAAGAACGTCGTCGTCCAGAAGTCGGGGTCCCGTGATGCCCGCAGTTGCTCTTCGATGGTTGGTGCCATTCGACCTCCTCTAGGTGGTGCGCTAACGCTAGCGCGCTGCTGCGCGCTGGTCCCGGTCAAGCGACTCGCCGCTCGCGGCACCGAGTCGAACAGGCGATCGCTCACGACGCCCCCTCCCCTGGTTGCCCGGTGGAGTCGGGGGATGGGGTGCGGAAGCGTCGGTTTGGTTCGCCGTTCCAGAGCGGGCGACCGTCCGATTCGGCGTTGCGATAGTTCTGACCCGACCCGGGACACACCTGGCGGCACGGCTTCGGCCAATCGTGGGTTGCCGTCAGACTGCTGTCGGGGAGAAGGCGGACCTCCTCGCCACAGTGGGGGCACATGCCCGTGCGCTCGCTCACGACGCCTCACCCCTCTCGGTCGGGGGAAGGGCGGCGAGGGCGGCGGACAATCGGCAGTTGGAGCACCCAGGATCGGGACACTCGGGGTGCCAAACGGCGAATGGTCGTGCCGCCTCCGCCACGTCCCGATAGGCGGACAGGTGGGCCTCGGCGGCTGTCGCCCTTAGCATCAGATCGGCAGGGCTGCCCCACAGTGCACGCTGATCGTTGAGCAGGGCCGCACGCCCGTTGTCCCACGCCTCCTCCCGTTCCCGCTCGGCCTCGGACAGTTGGGTGCGGAGGGATGCGAGTTCGGCGTCCCGTGCGGCGAGCAGTTCCTGCCCGACAGTGATGGCGTCTGAGTAGTTCTCCCGCCAGAACTCCACCGTGTCCAGGTGGTCGGTCGGGCCAATCGGCCTCGGTCCGCTCGGTTCCTCAGCCATCTGTTCCTCCCTGGGTCAAGTAGGCGCGGGCTGCGGTTTCGATTTCCCCGATGAGGTCGATTGGGTCTCCGCCGAACGCGCTGTCGAAGTGATCGACCAGCATCACGATCCGCCGCAGCGCCGCTTCCGCCTCCCGCAGCCTGGTGATGAGGGATGCGAGTTCGGCGTCCCGTGCGGGCTTTAGCACGCCGACGGGGCACTCGGTGGGCGTCAGTTCCTCAGCCATCTGTTCCTCCCTGTCGTCGGTCATCGCTTCGCTCCCTTGTAGCGGGCCGGCGCGACCTCCCGCCAGTGGCGGTTGCCTGGTCGTCCGGCGATCCGGTGCTTCCGACCGTCGATCATCCGACGGGTGTTCCGTGGCAGCGCGGCAAGCTCGGCATCGAGGCGGGCGCGCTCGGCCTCGGCGTCCGCGATCCGGCGCGCCAGGTTCCCCATACCCGCCTTTCGGCGTGCGTGACCCATGGGACCCTCCCCCGTGTGCCCTTGGCCCCTCCCGGGGCGCCCCCCCCCGGCGAGCCGGGAGGGGGCTCTGTCCCAGAGGTCGACTCAGCCGTAGCCGGAGCCGTCGCCGTCGCCGGAGCCGGAGCCGAAGCCGTCGCCGGAGCCGGAGCCGTAGCCGGAGCCGTAGCCGTCGCCGTCGCCGTCGCCGTAGCCGGAGCCGTCGCCGTCGCCGGAGCCGTAGCCGTCGCCGTAGCCGGAGCCGGAGCCGTAGCCGTAGCCGGAGCCGTAGCCGGAGCCGGAGCCGTAGCCGGAGCCGGAGCCGTCGCCGGAGCCGGAGCCGTAGCCGTAGCCGGAGCCGTAGCCGGAGCCGGAGCCGTCGCCGGAGCCGTAGCCGGAGCCGGAGCCGGAGCCGTAGCCGTCGCCCTTACTGGCCCCGCTTGGGCTCACCGAGAGGTCCAGACCGGAACGGCGTCGAGCGATTCCATCGCTCGGGCCGTGACGGGAAGGACCTCGCAGACCCCGAGGATCTGGTGCTCCCCTTCGGTGGGCGCCGGGAACTTGCATCCCTTCGGGTCACTCGTGCCCTCGGTGGCCAGCTCGGAGAGCGTGGCGGCGCCATTCCAATACCAGCACCGCCGTGGATTCCGGAGCGTGACGATGTCGCGGTCCTGGGCGACAAGCTCACCGAAATGCACGCCGGCATCTCGGCTTCGGACCATCACTGTTTCGTTCATGCTATTGCCTCTTTCTTGGTTGGGTATATGGGTAAATCATCCGTCCGGGGCAGCGCGCCATGGGGCGATTCCCCATACGACCGGGCGTGGACCCATTGGCCGCCTGTCCCCTTGGCGGCGACGTCGACGAGTTGGATGGGCTCCGAGCACACGCGGCAGACCGCGCGCCGGGCGATGCCCGACCAGTCGATAGCGGCGAACGCGTCGGCGATGGCCTGGCCGAACTGGCGCATCGCTTCGATGACGGTCGCATCGAGCCAGCCCGGCAGAGCCAGTGGCGCTCGGTGCTCGACCCAGCCGCGCTCGTCGTCACGCGCCCGGCGCCAGGCTTCGGCGATGTCGTCGACGGACAGCCCGGCCGTCCGAGAGGCGATCGCCGACATGCGCTCGTACGCCACGGTGATCGGGGTGCCGGCCGCGCGCGTCTGCGCCGCCAGCAGTTCAAGGCGCTGCAACTCGGCTCCGCTGACGGTCGCCGGTCGGCGCACGCCGTGGTAGGCGTCCGAGCGAATCGGCTTCCTGGCGACCGTCAGCCCGCAGGAGTGGCAGACGACCAGCCCGTTCTCCGTCGTCATCACCTGCTCGTTCGGGTGGTCGCACTCCTCGACCGGCGTGTCGGTCCAGTCGTCGTCCCAGTGAGCGCCGAACCACTCGTCGGTCGCCGGGTCGCGGTCGAACTCGGGATCGGTCAGCCACGACGGCCCGGCGGTCACGACCGCCTCCAGGTGCCCGGCAGCGTGACGATGTGCTCGCCGTCGAGCGTGAAGACCTCGGTGCGGCGGTGGACCGGATCGTCCGTCGTGCCGCGGCCGTAGAGCGCGTCGATCAGCAGGACCTCGATCCGCCGGACCGTGCACGGCGCCTGGGTCGCCGTCACGGGTTCGGCGCTCACGGCGTGCTCCACCGGTCAGTGACGGTCGTCGTCCGGTCTCGGAGCCGGTAGACGGCCGACCGCCAGCGGCGGCGGATCCGGTCGTGCCACTCTCGCTTCCGGACGACGAGCCCGGCGTCGGCCACGGCGACGACGACGAGCTGCTGTCCGGCGACGTCGAGATCGAACGGTGTCGGCGGGAGCGCTCCGCTGGCGTGGCGGACCGGGACCGTCCAGGTCCGAGCGGTCGCCTGCCGGTAGCGCGCCAACAGCCGCAGGTAGGCCATGAGCAGGACCAGCCACAGCGCAGCCATGACGGCGAGGGCGACGGTCATCGCTCGGGCTGCGCCAGCGCGTCGACGTAGTAGCCCGACCGCGCTTGCACCAACAGCGGGAAGACCTCGTCGACGATTGCCTGGGCAAGCTCCACGTCCATCGTCAGGTGCTCGGTTTCGGGGTGGCACCAACCGCGGGCCACGGCGCCGGTCAGGCGTTCCAGGTCGGTCTCGCGCTCGTCGGCCTGGCGCGACAGGTCGACCCGGTAGGTCCCGATCAGACGCTCCTGGCTGGTGGGCGTGCGCCCGCCCAGGTGGACGTACGGCTCTCGGATCGGCGACAGCTCCTCGAGCGCGTGCGCCCTGTCGGTCAGGTCGAGCGCTGCCCGTTCCAGTAGCCGCCGAAGCGCATCCGGCAGCAGGCAGGACTCCGCCGCCGCGTCGGCCCAGTCGTCGTCGACGTCCACGATGATCCTCATTCGTCCTCCTCTCGTGCGGTTGCCCGCTCCTGGGCGCGGCCGATCCGTCGGCCGACCCACAGGCCCACGACGAGCCATGCGAAGCACGCCGCCGCCGCAAGGAGACTGACGACGAGCATGATCACGCAGAGCAACGTCGCCGCCAGCACCGCCGTGTAGAACCCGCCCTCGACCTCCTGCGCCGTCCAAGTCGGCTTCCGCTGCTCGGTCACAGCGGCGACTCGGGTGCGGCGGTGTCCGGGTGAACGCCCAGCCAGGCGTGGAAGTCCTCGCGCCACTCCTCCGCCGCCTCACGCCACTCGTCGGACGCCTTCGTCCAGTCGCCACCGTGGGCGTTGGCGATGAGACCCCAGGCGCTGCCGAGCAGGTCGTCGGGCTCGCCGTGCTCGATCGACACATGCTCGAGTGACCGCCAGGCGCCGGCAGCCAGCAGCGCCACGGGGTCGGCGCGGCCCGTGGTCAGCAGTACGGCGCCGTCGTTCAGCTCCCAGTCGTCGGCCCGGTAGTCCTGGCTCCGGCCGTCGGTGAACGTGACCCGTACGGTGTGCATGTTGCTCCTCCTCGGTGGTTGACCCCTCGACGCTAACGCTAGCGCGGTGCGTCGTCCACCGGAGGGTCCGCGACGGTCGCCGTTGCTTCGATCGCCGCCTGGTCCAGACCTGCGTCGGTTCGTGCGGCCCGGATCTGCTGCAGCCGCTCCCACAGCGCCCGAGGCGACACGCTCTGTGCGCCGACACCTTCGGGTGCCAGTGGATCCGTGTCCCCCATCTCGGCGGGCCACCGGTACTGCCCGATGGCCTTCGCCGCACGCCAGTCGGGCGGAACCTCCCGGTCCTCGATGATGACCTCCACCACGGCGCCACCCGTGACCTCGCCGGCCGCGTTCACGGTGACGTCCGGCCCGACGATCTTTCGCCTGGTCACGGTGCTCTTCGGACGGGTGGGTGTGATGCCGGCGGCGTCGGCGATCGCACGGTGGGTGCGCAGCCCGGCCTCACCCTGCGCACGGCGCATGGCCTCCCGGAAGACAAGACACCGTCGCTCGAGCTGGCTTCGGTTGGCGGCAGGCTTGCGGCTCGCCTCTTCCGCCAGGCGCATCCAGTAGGCGACCGTGCTCGACGGCACGCCTGCGTACTCGTAGCAGAGTTGCAGCGGTGTCCCGATCCGGACCGCCGCCACGATGTCGTCGGTGAGCCGCTGCGTCAGCCGGGTGCGCGGACCCTCACGCCGCCGCTCGGCGCGCTTCCGGGCCGACAGCGTCTCCATGCTGGGGCGCCGAGGGGGTATCGCCCCTGGTCGTGGCGCTGCCGGGCCGTCGGACACGATCGTCATCCTCCCTGTCCCTCTCGATGGTTCGACGGACCGCCATCGAGCTCGTCCGACGTCAGGGGGTCGACGAGCGACGGGTGCAGTTCGGTCCTCGGCTCTCGGCAGGTCCAGCGGGTGTGCGCCGGTCCCATCGGAGCGATCCGTCCCTCGACGGCGAGCATCCGCAGGTAGGGGTTGAGCCACCGTGGGGTCAGCGTCAGGCGGTACGGCGCCCGGGTGCCGACGTGCTCCCGGATGGCAGCGGTCATCGCAGGCGTCGGACCGAGCACCGAGCAGAGTTGCGTCGTCGAGATCCCAGGCGCGCTCCGGATCAGCTCGACGATCTGGTCGCCGTAGGCCGCGTGGCAGACATCCGTCACGCTCACGATGATGCCAGGCTCCGTCGGCGGCGGCTACCCCCCGGCACGGCGCATGGCTCGGCCGGGAGCGAGCAGCCGAGCTTGCGCCTCGGCCTGGCGACGTCGCTCCTCGTCCGCCTCCTGCTCGGCGGTCTCTCTGGCGATGATCGCCTCGAGGTCGAACGAGTAGCTCTCCGTCTCGATCGACCACCAGCGGCCAGGAGCGATCATCTGGAACGTGAACGCCATCGTGTACTCGCGGTCGCTGCCGGGGTTGAGCGTGACCCGGCGCCGCAGTTCCAGAGCGCCAGCGGCCGTCTCCTGCCAGCCTGCGGCCAGTCCTTCCCACACGACGCCGGACTCTTCGGCGCCGGGTCGCCCGAGCGAGGCGACCGGACCGAACACCGTCGTCGGCGTGTTCCCCATCGCCTTCCACTCGTCGTCGGTGGTCTCGGTCCACGTCTTCTGCTCGATGCTCATCAGACGTCGATCCTGACCAGGAGGTCGGAGAGCCGAGCGATGCTCCTGCCGACGGCGTCGGCGGTGGTCGCCAGGTTCTCGGCGACGGGCGACGCCTTGGGAACGACATCGACCGGTTCGCCGGGCGCGCTCGTTTCGATGAGCTTCGTTGTGGGGACCAGCACGGGGCCGAGCCGGTCCTCGATCTGGCTCACCGCCATCGACAGGCTCGTCGCCAGGGAGCTGAGCCGTTCGTGGGCGCTGTAGACGCCGGAGGGGTGCTGGACGACGGCTGTGTCCTGTCGTGCATCCAGCAGGTCCCGTCCACCGACATCGGGGACGATGCCGGGCTGCGGGCTGGTTACGGAATCGGTGGTGGTCATGGCGCTAACGCTAGCGGGCCGTGCGCCGGAGTGGTGGATCCCGGGAGAGGGCTCAGGCGTTCCAGGTCGCCAGCGCCGACGTCAGGTAGGTCTCCGCCGGCTGGCCGTGGACCGGGAAGCCGGGAGCGACGTACGGGTCGGTCGGGTCCTGGCTCGGGTCGGTCCAGTTCCAACCGTTGAAGCCCATGAACCACGGCAGCGCGCCTGGCCCTTGGATGAGCGCCTCCCAGCAGGTGTGTTGGTCGGCTCCCCCGTCGGTGCCGGTGATCGTCCGCCCGTGGATCCCCGCGCCGGGGCACGACGGGTAGCCGACCTCGGTGAACAGCCAGTAGAACGACTTGGTCGGATGCGCCGCCTGCCACGCCGCTCGGATCGTCGCCATGTCGGCGATCCACGTCGACCACATCGAGAGCGCCGTCGCCAGCGTGTCGCCCGGCGCGGTCTGCACGCTCATGTACCCGTCGACGCAGAGGATCCCCTGTCCGCCGCCGAGACCGTCCGGCAGCCCGAGGGCGTCCCAGAAGTGGCAGACGTCGAAGCCGGACGCGATGTTGTCGCCGCCGTTGCTGTCGGCCTCGTTCGGCCCGATGGTGATGCCGATGCTCGGGTACGCCGAGCGGACGGCCGCGATCATCGAACGGAACTGGCCCTCGAACGCCTGCGAGATCAGCACCTGCTCGGTCGAGAGGTTGACCCAGTCGCATCCTCCGGCGCCCGCCATGACTCCGATCAGGTGGAGCAGCTTCGCCTCGAGATCGGCGAACCACAGCTCGGCGCCGTTCGTCGAGCCGTTCGTGGCGTCGTTGATCACGTAGAGCGTGATCAGCGTCTGCGCCAGGACCCGACGGCCGACGTCCTGCGCCGTGAAGCCGATGTAGCCGGTCCCGGCGGTCCCGGTCCGGATCGTCACCTTGCCCGTGGCGTCGAGATCGACCTGGATGCTCGGTCCGGCGACCGTCGCCGAGGACGCTGTGTACGTCCCGGTCGGCGCCGTCGTGACCGTGAACGAGATCGTCCCGGCGCCGACGGCCGTGACGCTCCACGCTCCGTTGATGTTCGACCAGGTCCCTCCGGCGGCACCGGCGACGGTCACCTTCATCCCGACCTGCCAGTTGCCGGGCACGGTCGCCGTGATCGCCGTCGTGCCGACGCCGGACGGCTGACTGACGATCACCGCTCCGGTCGAGACCTGACGGCCGCTGACCTGGCGCGAGCCGAGGTCGGTCGGGTGGGCTGCGTCGGTGACGCATCCGAACTGGTTCAGCCCTCCCGGCAGGATGCCGGGAGTCGCTCCGGACCAGGCCGGGACGCCACCGCCGGCAAGCATCTGCAGGTGCGGCTTGAGCGTCGTCCGCAGCCCGAGGGACTTCGCCTTCGCTGTCCAGGTCACCAGGTCGGCGTCCGTCGGGATCGACGGAGCCGCCGTCTGGTCGTACTTGAACAGGTCGATCGAGGAGTTGAAGCGGCCCGACTGGTAGAAGTAGTACGCCAGCGTCGCACCGTTCGCTCCGGTCGCCGCAAGCTCGGTGAGCGAGGTCAGGTTGAAGGCGTCGGCGATTGTCGCCGGCTGGCTCTGGCACACGAACGACGAGAGCCGGTAGGTAGTCGCGCTGCTCGGAACCGCCTGCCCCGACCCGTGCGGCAGAATCCAGTAGGTCCCGACAGCTCGCCAGAGGGCCAGAGCAGTCGAGAGGTCTCGGTCGGATCGGCTCTCCACAATGTCGAGCTCAGCCAAGCGATCAGCCACACTCAGCGATGCGAACACCGCCTCCATCAGAGTGATCTCCGATGCCGTCGCTCCAACCCTGGTCCACCGGTCCGACGGGAAGTCAGCAGGCATGCTCGTGGGACCCGGGTCGCCGACCGCAGCGCTCGCAGGCCCACGGCCGCTGCCGAACAACGCAGCGTGGATGCTCGGGCGATCCCGCTCGGGGTCCGGATGCCGGTCGTACATATGTGCGCCGATCCCTCCACCGGCGGGGCCGGATGAAGACGACCGGAGCGCAGCGTCCATCCGGCAGCAGGGGGTCAGGCCTCGGCGAGCCAGAGGGTGCCGTACCAGGTCGTGCCGTCCGACACGAACTCCACCTTGTCGACGTCGCCGGCCGTCACCGACAGCGTGTGCGTCCCGCCCGGGAACTTGACCCCGGTGAACGTCCCGGTCCGCGAGCCGGTGGCGTCCTGGGTGATGAGCAGCGTCTTGCGCGCTCCGGCGCCGGCCGCCGCGGGGTCCGGCATCGTGAACGTGGTGTTGGCGCCGATCGTCACCGTGTCGACGGCCGACGTTGCCGGCGGGTCGACGGTGACGGCGCCGCTCGTCACCGAGCCGTGCGCGGTGACCTTGCCGAGTCCGGCGAAGGCGGGGATGAGTACCTGCTCGATGCCCATGTGGAGATCTCCTGTCGAGTCGTCAGCTGACCCACCGAGGCTACCGCTGCAGTGATGGCGACGCGTGGATGCTCAGGCGAAGGCCAACGCACGCTCGGCCGTCTCGGCGACAGTCGATGAGCGGATCAGCGAGAGGTCCACGGCGTAGCCGTTGGCGTCGCCACCGAGCAGCGTCGTGATCCGGCCGTCCGGTGTCACCAGCACGCGTGCGTCCCAGGCGCGGTCGGACAGATCGACCGCTGCCTGGAAGACCGACGCCAGGGTCTCGAGCGACGCGCCGAGGTCGCGCAGGACGGCGAGCAGCCGCAGGATCTGGACCTGGTCGTAGCTCCACCGTCGAGCCGACCCGGAGCCGTGCGCTCCGACCGCCGCCTCGATGACGCCCTCGCGGATCCAGTAGTCGAGCTGGCGCTCGGTGAGTCCGGTCAGCGTCGCCGTCTGCTCAGTCGTGAGGTCGAGGTCCTCGTCCATGCCTCAATGCTACACGTCGCGCTAGCGCTAACGCACGGATGCCCGGACGCGACGAGAGCCGAGCAGGCGACGGCTCGCTCGCTCGGCCTCGTCTCTGCGGCTCCGTCGGCCGCGTGAGCTTGCATCGTCCCCCGGGGAGCGAAGTCCTGTCCGGCGGCTCCTGCGCTGCTCGGCACCGATGGTAGCGCAGACGCGACACCGCCCCCGGCGGCGGGACCGGGGGCGGTGCTTACGGCTCGTCGACCTGGCTCTCTCGGAGGTGGCTACCACCCGACGGAGCGCCGTCCTGCGAGACCGCTGTGAGCGGCGGCGGATCCGCTCGATGTGATGTTACCGCCGCGGCGGCTCGCCCGCCACCAGTTCGGCCTCGAGCGCCGCTGCGGCGACGTGGTACCCGTTGTGGACGTCGGCCTCTGCTTGCGCTGCGCGTGGCGACAGATGCCATGCACCGTCCCAGGGGCAGGTGTCGCACTCCGCCCGATGGTAGGTCCATACGACGGCGCTCACGGCGTGTCCTCGGCGTCGTCCGGCGCTCCCGGGTAACGAGCGTCGAGCGCGATCCGAACTCGGTTGGCGAGCATCTCGGCCGACGCCTCGGCGACCACCAGGCCATGCCGCTTCACTCCGGATCTCGGTAGATCGACGACGAGCCAGCGAGCGCCGTCTTTGACGACGATGTGACGTCTCACGGCACTCATTGACCTGCCCCTGTCCCGTTGTCGGTTGCGTCCAGTTTGATGTCGGGATGGTTGAGCACGATGTGACGCCTGGCCATCGTGCGAGCCGCGTCGATGCCGAAGCCGACGAAGGTGTGCTGCTCGCAGCCCTCCTCGGTGCAGTGGCCTTCGACCATCTGCGTGTTCGGTCGGCTGAACAGGCTCACCGGTCCCTCGTGGTTGACCTCGGTCATCGCTCCCATCGGACCCACCTTCTCGTCGCGGCGCAGAGCCTCGGCAGCGCGCCCTTGTCCCAGCCCTGCTCGGCCTGGTCGACGCGATGGCGGAACGCTCCCCATCGCCTGCGGGTCTCGGCCAGGGCGCTCACAGCGGTTGGCCCATGCGCTCGTGCGCCCCGCTTCGGCGGGCAGCAGCCTCCCGTGCCAGCCGCGCCCGACGACGGGGCAGCTGGGCCTCCGCGAGCGCCAACAGGACCGCCACCGTGGAGATCGCGGCGCTGTGGGTGATCGCGTTCAGGATGCACCCGACGGTCAGGGTGCCGGTGATGAGCCACGCCGTCTGGCGCCACCGGCGCTCGCCGGCGGTCATGCCACCGGCCTGACGACTCGGTGCACGTCGACAGTGCAGCCAGCGAGGCTGACGGCCACCGTGTCGGCGGCAAGGTGGATCGCCGGCACGCCACCCTCGGCCGGCTCCGTCACGACGAGCCAGCCCGCCGCCAGGATGCCCATGTCCCGAGTGAGGGACAGGGCGACGTTCTCCGCCAGGTCGCCGGTCACCGCCACCTTGACGATCTGCGGAAGGTCCTGCCGGTCGACGTCGCATCGGACGCCGAACGTCGTGTGGGCCACGCCGTCGCGGCTGTAGCGAATCTCGGGGTCCGTGACCAACGGCCCTTCGATGGTGACGATGCTGCTCATTCTGCTCATGGTGAGTCTCCTCTGTTCGTGGTTGATGGTTGGTGGTGCTACGAGGTCACCCGGAAGGAGTGAGGCCGGGGGGGCGCCGACCTCACTCCTCGGGTGGTCAGACGCCCGCCAGGTGCAGCGATGCGGGAGCGGGCGTGATGCTGGCCAGCACCGCCAGCGTCCGTGCGTCGGCCTTCGCCGTCACACCGGTCAGGGCGTTGAGCGCGTTCCGCTGTGCGCGGGGCGTGTCGCCCTTCACCCGCTGGACGTGGTGCTGGTAGGTGTTCGTGGCCTGCAGGACTCCGAGCGCCGTGCCATTCCACGGGGCGCACCGGTCGTCGTGGGTGTAGAGCTCGGTGAGCGCCTGGCGCCGGTTGGTGGCCAGGGTGAGGCTCCGACCCGGCTTGCTCTCGTCGACGGGGACCGTGGCGTCCAGGAACGACAGCCACTCCCGGGTCGTCACCCGCCAGTCGACCAGCGCGGCCACGGCGTCGGTGAACTCGTCCGCCTGCTTCTCCACCAGCAGCAGCGCCTCACGGGCATCGGCGAGCCGGAGTTGGCTGTTGCTGCTGTGCTTGATCCGGACCTGTTCGGTCTGCTCGGCCAGGGCCAGGGCCAGTGTGTTGTCGCACACCGTGGCCTGGGAGCCGCGCTTGTAGACCGTCGCCAGGCTGAGGTCGAGCGACGTGGCCGCGGTGAGGAACGGGCGGAACGAGAAGCCCGCCGGGGTGTCGACAGTGTCGGGGACCTCCACCTGCACCCAGGCGACGGCGCCCTTCTTCAGCAGCCCGGCAGACGCGATCCCGAGTCCGTCCCCCACCAGGCTCTCCACGGACTCCACCAGCCACTCACTGAACTGGTGGGGCGAGTAGCCCTGCTTCGGAACGCCGAAGACGTCCCAGGTATCGGGGCGGGCGATCGCCTTCCGGTCCTCGATGGGGATGTACCGGGTGCTGCCGTCGGTGTCGGTGACCTGCGCGTAGAGCGGCAGTTCGACGGCCTCCCAGTTGAACAGGCGGCGGTGGACATCGGCGGCGGGGATCTCACCGGGGTAGTGGTTGCTCTCGTCGCCCTGGTACTCGGCACGGTAGTGCCAGGCGTTGCCGCGCTTGTCGGTGAACCCGATGAGCGTCTGTGTGTTGAGCCATTCGGCGGTCTCGTCGGACATCTGCTTCTCCTCTGTGTGGTTGGTTGGTTGGTGCTGCGTTCCCGCCTCCGGTCGTGAGCCGGTGCCGCCTGCGCGGTGGTGGGAGTTGGTGGCTACGCCGACCGTACCGAACGGCTGCTCCACTGGCTACGCCAGGTGGGACTCGTCCGCCTTGGTGCAGCCACACCCCGAGTGAACACAGCCCGTGGCCCCGGCGGGGGTGCGGGCGTTCAGCAGTCGGTACTCGGTGCTCTCCCGATGCTCGTAGAACGGGTGTCGACATCCGGCACATGCCCACTTGGGGATCGGCTCGACCTTGCTGGTCGCGTCTTCGGCAGGGTCGTCGGTGACCTGCTGTACCTGCGACTGGCCTCCCGGGTGTTCGGTGGTCCGGTCGGTGAGGCTGTAGATGCCATCCTGCGGGCGGTCGGCCTCGGGGTCCATGCCGAAGACCTCCACGGCCAGGCGGAGCAGGTCGTCGAAGTGTCCGACGAACCGGTAGCAGGGGAACGGTGCATCGGGAGTGAGGCATCGGGTGAACACGCCGGGGTAGGTGGCGAGCGTGCCGATGATCTCGTCCGGCTGACACACGTCCAGGTCGGTGTAGAACAGGTTCACGGTCAGACTCCTTGCTGTGGTTGGTGGTGCTGCGTCCCCGGCTGCGGTCGTGAACCGCCGTGGCCTACGCCATGCCGGGGGCCGGGAGGGTCAGGACGCCTTGCGGGTGCGGGTCGTGGCCTTCGGCTTGCGGGAGCCGCGCCGCGTCTGCGCCGCCTTGGTGATGGGCTGGACCTGGGGCTGCGCCGGGGTCTCGTCCTCCATCACCAGCGTCTTGAGGTCCTCCACCGGCACGGCGAGCAGGGTCTTGGCGTTCGCCTTGGTGACCGTGATCTTGTTCGGCCCCGACGCCCGCCCGGCAGCCTTCAGGTGAGCCGCCGCCTGCTTCATCGTGTCCAAGGTCGCCAGCTTGGCGTCGGCAGCCTTGGGGGAGGACTGACGGGGCTGGCGCACCAGCGGCTCGGAGACGCCGAGCTTGCTCGACAGGACCTTGCCGTTGGGCAGCGTGACCTCGAACTCGGTGTTGTCCGGGTCCGACACCCCGAGACGCTTCAGGATGGCACGGAGCCGGTCGGTGGTGACCCGGTCGAGCCCGTCGATGCCCTTGGTCTTGAAGAACGCGATGCGGGCGATCGTGTTCGTCGTGCCGGTGGGGCGTCCGTCGATGTAGTACTGGATCTGCCCGTTGCGACGCCCCTGCTTCGGAGCCTTCGGGGTGGCGGTGCCCTTCTTCGCCGTGGTGCCCTTGGCGGTCGTGGCCTTCTTGGCGACCGGCTTGCGGGCCGGTGCCTTCGTGGCGGGTGCCTTGCGGGCCGGTGCCTTCGTGGCGGGTGCCTTGCGGGCCGGTGCCTTCGTGGTGGAACGGGTGGCGCTCATGTCGGTGGTTCTCCTCTGTGTGGTTGGGTGGCCGAGTGGCCCTTGCTGTTGCATCCACCCTCACTCATGGGGGTGGGAGAGACAACTCCCGGGGGAGCGATCTCCGTCCCTGGCTTCGGTCGTGAACCGACGGGGCCTGTGCCCTACCAGGGGTTCGACGTTCAGCCCAGGTGGGGCCGAACCGGGTGGAGGTCCGTGTCCTTGACCTCGGTGCCGCAGCCGTTGCAGGTGAAGGTCCGAGCGGGCATCTCCTGGCGGATCCAGTTCCGGGTGAAGGTCTGCTGCTTGTCGTGGCAGGCGGGGCAGTCGCTCACGACGGTGTCGCTCGTGATCACCCAGGCGGGGCCGACATCGGGGACGAGCCGCCGGTACTCGGTGCCCGACTCACCGATGGCTTCGTTCCACCGTCCGTTCTCGTCGTGCCGCCACAAGGCGACGCGGTCCGAGCCGATGAACGAGTCCTGGTCGGGTGTGAGGGTCTTGCGGGTCATGGGGGTCCTCCTGGTGGTTGATGGGTGGTGCTGCGTGCCCGGACCAGGTCGTGAACCTGCGCCCCCTGCGGGGAGCCTGGGCGGTGTGGTTGGTGGGTCAGGCGCCCACCGTGCCGAGGACGTAGGGACGCAGATCCTCGGGCACCAGGTTCGACAGGCGAACGAGCGTGCGGGCGGTCGACTCGTACAGGGCGCAGGCGACCTCCTGCTTGATCCCCGTCTCGCCCAGGTTCCCGAAGGGGCTGACGTGGTGGCCAGCGGCGATGCGCTCGGCCTGCTCGGCGGCACGGCGCGTGGCCGACTCGCCCGCCTCGAGGATGGCGACCCGGGCGTCGTCGTGCTCCTGCATGACTCCGGCGATCACCCGGACCAGGGCCTCGTCGACGCCTGCGCCCTCGGCGATCTTGGCGAATGCAAGCTGGCTGTGGATGTCGAAGTTGCTCATGGCCTTGGCTCCTGTGTGGTTGGTGGTTGCTTCCATGCCCCTATCGTCCGGTCTCACCTGTGAGAAGACAACGCCCATCACCGCAGGTCAGCGGGTTATTTCACAGCGCCGCTCTACGGCTGTCTGCCGGATCGGGGGTCCGGGTGTCGCCCCTGGGCGGTTGAGCGCCTCAGATCGAAGCAGGGGCTGACACACACGGATCCTGCGGCCCTGGCCCTACCGGGTCACCCCTTCGATGACGGCAGCGATGAACGCCGACCGCCTGCCGGTCCCGACGAGCCGCCCGTAGGCCTCCCGCAGCGGGACAAGCATGGTCTCCAGTTCACTGTCCCGCTCGGCGTTCCGCTGCAGGCGCAGGCGTTCCAGCATGGCGATCTCCGCCCGCTCCTGTGCCTCCCATCCGGCGACCTCGGGATCGCCCGGCTCGGATGCCCGGCCGATCCAGACCGGCTCGCCGCGCACGTGCAGACCCTCGGGGTCGGTCTTGTGGCGGATGAGGTACTCGTTGCCGACGGTCCCCTTCACCTTGGAGAACCGGCGTTCGGTTCCGGTGTGGTCGAGCCAGCAGTAGTACATCTTGTTGTCGCTGTCCAGGCGCTTGCTCTTGCAGATCCACCGGTCGACGGTGTACCCGTCCTCGTCGGTGGTGCCGATGCTGTCGATGGTGATGGTCACGTCATGCTCCTTCGGTGGTTGGTTGGTTCCCTGTGTGCTGTGCTGCTTGGATCGCCTGGTGATGCGTCCGCCAGGCGCGCTCTCCGATCTCTGTCGCCGCTCGGAGGTTGGCCGCGTGGCGCTTGCGGGTGGTGGTGGTGGCCCGCCCGTAGACCTTGCCGACCTTCGCGTTGCGCAGCCGGTTGGCTTCGTTCACGTCGGCGGCGCAGGCGGGGCATCCCTGGGGGCTGCCTCCGGTGTGGGTGGTCGGGGCGCCCATCAGACCGGGGCCTCGTCGATAATCGACAGCAGGTCCTCAACCTCGGACCGCCACTCGGCCATCTGCTCGTCGGTCGGCTCGTCCGGGGTGACGGTCCCGGTGCCGCCGCACTCGTCGCACGACTCACCTTCGTCGGTGGTGCCGGTGCCGCCGCACTCGTCGCAGTCGACCTCATCCGGCTCGGGCAGCTCGGGAACGTCTGCCCCTTCGATCTCGTCGGCCCAGGATTCCAGGTCGTCCGCGATCTGCTGCAACTCCTCACTCGCCTCGGTCGGGTGACCGAAGCCGTCCTCGATGTTGCTGGCGCTCTCGGCCTTCTCCTCCGACAGCGCCCGGACCTCATTGGCAACGTCTTCCAGCAGCGACGTGACGTCCTCCTCGCTGGCGATGTGGTCACCGAACGCCTCCCACCCGCTGTGCGCGATCTGCGCCAGGCGGGCCGACAGGCTGTTGCTGAGGTCCCAGGAGTTCCAGTCGGGGCAGGCCTCGTGGCGGTTGTACCGCGTGCCACCGTACGACCGCTTCACTTCGACCCACTTGTAGGGGGTGCCGATCTGGATCGGCTCCCGGCAGGCGTCACAGGTGAGCAGGGGGAGCGGCTGGTCGTGGTCCTCGCGGACCTGGGTGCGGGTGACCGGCTTGCCGGTCTTGGTGGTGCGCTGCACCCCGTTCTTCATCACGGGGGTGCGCACCGGCTCGCCGGTCGCCGGGTCGATGACCGGGACGGTGACGTAGCGTTGCTGTGCCTTCTTGACGTGGGTGACTCGGGCCATCGTGGTACTCCTTCGTGTGTGGTTGGGTGGTGCTGCGTCCTCACCTGGGTCGTGAACCCGCGGGGTCTGCGCCCGGGTGAGGCTGTTCAGTCGATGGCGATGGCGAACGCCTCTGCCGCCGCCCGCCGTTGCTTCGTGGCCCCGAGCAGGCGCTCCGCTTCGACCTTCGCCTTGGCGAAGTCCGCCCGGTACCCGAGCACGCCGATCTCCGCGGGGATCTCGAAGCCGGGTCCGTCCTCCTGGAACTGCCATCCCGTGTAGCCCCCGATGATGACGGCGGTGGCACGCTCGGCGATCTTGCCGCCCTGGCGGTCGATGACCTCGCCGTCCCGCCTGACCACGATGACCGCCTTGCTGCCTTCGTGAACCCTGGTTGCTCTGTAGGTGGTTTCCATGCCTTCACCTTCTCCCGTCCACCAACAAAAGACAACGCCCCGTGAACCCGCAGGTGAGGGCGGGATCACGGGGCGCCAGGCGGGCCAGGGGTCAGACCAGCGCTACCTCGGTGATGACCTGCCACACGGCCTCGGCGGTGATGGCCCGGCCGCACCCGTAGCAGTAGAGGACGATCCAGTCCGTGAAGGGCAGGCCGCGGCCACCCAGGCCGAACGGGTCGAACGGGGACCGGCCGGCCTCCGAGTAGGTCCCGTAGTCACACAGTTCGCAGGTATGGGGTTCCGGCATGGTGAGCCTCCTGTGGTGGTTGGTAGCCCCACCTTCACCCATCACCGGCCCGCGGGACCACCCGTCAGTGTGGGCGGGCGAGGCTCAGGAACTCGGCCCGTGCCTTCGGGTCGTCCTTGAAGTAGCCGAGCAGGGCGCTCGTCGTCATCTCCGCGGCCGGCTTCCGCACACCCCGACAGCCCATGCACGAATGACGAGCTCGCACCACGACGCCGACCCCCTTCGGGTCCAGGTGGGTGTCGATCGCGTTGGCGATCTGCTCGGTCATCCGTTCCTGTACCTGGAGCCGCTGGCTGAACACGTCCACCACGCGGGCGAGCTTCGACAGACCCACCACCTGACCGTCGGGGATGTAGCCCACGGCCACGGTGCCAGTGAAGGTCAGCATGTGGTGTTCGCACATGCTGGTGAAGTCGATGCCGGTCACGACCACCATCTCGTCGCACTTGTCGGGGAAGACGACGCCCAGGTGCACCGCGGGGTCCATCCGGTAGCCGGCGGTCATCTCCGTCAGCGAGTCGAGCACGCGCCGCGGCGTGTCGATGAGTCCGGGTCGGGTCGGGTCCTCCCCGATGTGCTCGATCAGCCGGGTCACGGCGTCGGCCGGACCGTGCTGGTCGGGCGTGTCCTGCTCCCAGGGGAAGACGACCCAGGTGTCGGCCGGCACGACCATCCACGCGGGGACCTGGCGGGCCAGGTGGTCGCCACGGTCCTTCCGGTAGAGCGCATCGAAGTGGAGTCCGTCGTCGAGGTAGCGGGAGGCGGTCGCCCCCGAGTCCACCAGGTCGTCGATGACCAATGTGCCGGGGCCAGGCGTATCGACGAGCGCCACCCCCAGGGCGCCCGCCACCAGCGCCGCCGGCACCATGCCGCCACGGGGGACCCCGTAGACCGCGTCGGGCTCATGCTGCATCCAGCGCGTCGCCATCTTGGTCGCCAGGTCGGTGACCTCGGCGTAGCTCACGGTCAGGATCTTCGGCATCAGACGCCTCTCTTGTTGCCCCACACCAGGACGTGCAGGCGGGTGGTCAGGTTGTAGCCGTGAGCGAGGACGGCGTTCGTGATCGCCACCGTGTGCTCCTGGATGACGCCGGCGTCGATGCCTTCGGGCATGATCCAGACCTGCGACGGGGCGACGTTGAGGTCGAGGTCGCTCACCAGGCGGGCCACCAGCGCGACGTCCTCGGCCGACTGACACACCACCTTGAGGTCGACCTGCCGGCCTCGAGCAAGGAGACGACCCAGCACGTCGGGTCGCCATGCGGCGGACTGGGGGACGCCCGAGTGTGGCAGCTTGGGGCTGACGTTCCACTGGCCGACCGCGGCCAGCAGTTCGTCCGTGGGCATCTGTGTCCCGTTGGTCTCGACCTCCACCGCGATCCCGCAACCGACGAGCGCCTGTGCCAGCCCGCCCAGCCGGGCCTTCTGCACCAGCGGCTCCCCGCCCGACAGCACCACTCGATCGACGTCCATGTCCAGCACTTCCGCCACAAGGTCGTCCACGGTGCGATGCACCAGCGCGTCCCGGTCTTGCGGCTCGCCGTTCTCACCACGCCAGTCCCAGGTGTACGGGGTGTCGCACCACGAGCAGTTGAGGTTGCACAGACCCAGGCGGATGAACCCGGCCCGTCGGCCACAGGACGGCCCTTCGCCTTGGAATGTCGGACCGAAGACCTCCGACACGATGAGGTCCTTCTTGTGGAGCTCGACGGGGACCGTGGTCACTCGTACCACGCCCAGGTCTTCGGGGTCTCGCTGACCCCCACCCGTGCCACCGGCCAACCCTCGGCGCGGCACCAGTCGTGCAGGTGCCGCGCCATGTTCTCGGCCGTCGGGTTGACACCGTGGAACGCCGGCAGGTCGTTCAGGTGCCGGTGATCGAACGTGTCGTCGAGGTACGCCTTGAACGGAGCGAGGTCCCCGTAGTCCATCACGAAGCCGCGCTCGTCGAGCGCCATCCCCTCGAGCACGACCTCGACCTTGTAGTTGTGCCCGTGCAGCCGGCCGCACTGGTGGCCTTCGGGCAGCCCGTCGAGGATGTGGCTCGCCGAGAAGTCGAACGTCTTGCTGATCGTGAACATGGCTAGTCCTCCGTCCATCGCAGGGTCGCCCCCACTTCTCCGTCCTCAAACACTGACACAGCGAGCGCGCGGCCGGGGTACATGGCGCGCAGGTCGGTCCCCAGCTCACGAGCCATCTGCTCGCACGACGCGCTGCCCCGTTCCTCGCCTTGTCCGTACAGCTCGACTTCTCGCAGCAGGTCGTGGAACTCCACCTCGCGGTCATCGTGTGTGGTCGCCAGACTGACCTCGACGTGGAACAGGTGTCGATGGCGGTCCGCCAGGTAGGCCCGCCGGCCCGTGGCACCTGGCCAGCGGTGGAACCCGACGAACCGGGTGCGCACCGTGATCGTGATCGACGGCTCGCTCATGGTGCCGGGTAGCAGGGAAGGTCGAGCCCTTCCTGGATCCGGTCCTGCCAGTGGCGCCACCCGAGTTGGTTCATGGTCATGCCGGCCGCGCTCATCGCCAGGCTGCGCTTGTCGCTCGAGGGGGAGTCGTCGGCGGTGTCGCCGATCACGTACTTGTAGTCCGGGTCCATCGGGGAGACCGGCCGCAGCATCGCCTTCTCCCCGTACCCGGCCCACCGCACGACGTTGAGCCACGTCGATGAGTCCGCGCTGTCGCAGGGGTAGGCGTTGAGCACCTGGTTCGGGGTCAGCCCGAGAACGTGGACCCACAGGTCCGGGTACTTGCGGTGGCGCTCCCACAGCGACGCCAGGAGGCGCACCCGCGTCCGGCGGTCGGCCTGGACCACGTTGCCCATGCAGAAGCGGTCGGTCTCTTCGGCGAGCTCGTCGAAGTACTCAGCACCGTCGTTGAGCGGGTGGTAGACGGGCATGGGGTTGATCCCGAGGTCGCGGAGCTTTGCCCGCGTCTTGCGCTTGTTGACGGCGCCGCCCTGGTCCAGCTCGATCGTGCCCCATACCCGGCTCCCGTAGCGGCCGACGATGGTGACGTACCGCTGCCAGAGTGCATCGAACCCTTCGATCTCTGTCGGCGCCAGGGCCAGCGCCTCGTTCATCGACATACCCGTCCGGCGCTTGTGCTCGTTCGTGAGCCAGAAGATGCCGGAGTCCAGCAGCACCCGCGTCCCGCCATCGAGCATCGGCTCGAGCACCGCCTCGCAGGTGGCGTCGGTCAGGTCGTTCACGGCCAGCAGGACGTAGCCGTGGTTGACGCACGCCCACTGTTGCCGGGAAAGCGACGCGGCCAGGAAGTAGATGTGCCGGTCGGACGGGTCCCAGGTGCCGTCGGTGGGGATCACGTCTTGACGATCCCGTCCTCGCCATGCACCGCAGCGAACTTGTCGAGGATGTGCCCGGCGATGAAGCGCTCGGGCTGCACCAGCACCATCGCCACCGTCTCGGCCTTCTTGGTCAGCGCGACGTAGGGACCGGGGTAGGGCACGAACAGGGCGTCGTCGGTGAGGAACTTCGACCACTCCCTCCACCCGGTCATCACGTCGGCGATCACCAGGCGGTGCCGGTCCTGGATGAGGTAGACGTCACCGGGTTCGACCTCATGGGTCGGCTCCCCGACCGTGACGTCGACGAGCGCCAGGAGCGAGCCGTCGGACGGCGGCTGTCCCCCACCCGCGTCGCCGCCGTCGCCCAGCCCGCCACCACTGAACCCGGAACCCACCAGGTCGTCCAGCCGCGGCAGGTCGTCCAGGGCGAAGCCGATGCCGTCGAGTTGCAGTTCCGGGAGCGCCGCGAGGTCGTCCAGCATCGGCCCGAGCAGATCGGTGTCCCACCCGCCGAGCTCCGCCTGCCGGTTGTCGGCGATGAGGTATGCCTCGGCCTCGGCATCGTTCGCGCTGGCCCACCCCCGCACCACCGGCACCTTCCAGACGTCGCCCTCGACCTCGATGCCTTCGGGTGGCTCGGCTCCCTCGCGCTGTTCGATCTGCAGGAGTTGCAGCCGACCGTGGCCCGCCACCAGCCGGCCCGTGCGCTCGTCCAGGATCGGCGGGTTCGTGAACCCGAAGCGGCGGTAGCTCGCCCGCAACTGCTCGAGTTCATGGCGCTTCGGATTGCGCAGCGCGGGCACCAGCGAGTCGATGGGCATCATCTCCAACCCGCGACCCACGATGGGAGCGGGATCGGTCACGCGTCGTCGCCCTCGCCCTCGCCGCCGTCGTCATCCTCGTCGTCGGTGCCGAAGGGGAGTGGAAGTTCGCCCCTCGCCGCCTTCGCCGCCGCCTCCGCCGCGGCTCGGACCTTGGCGACCTTCTCCTGGTGCTTCTTCACCAGGTCCTCGACGTCGTCGGGGTCGATGAGCAAGACCGACTCCCCCTTGTAGACGGTGGTCTCGACGAACTCGTCGAGCATCGTCTTGTCCTTCCCCCGCCCTTCGGTGACCCGGTCGTACTCGTGGCTGTCGGCCACCATGACCACCAGGGCGATGACCCGGGAGCCGACGGGGACGTGGATCTTGTCCATCGCCGCGGTCTCACTGAACCCTCCGGCGAGGCCGGTGATCGTGCCGTTGCTCTGCGTGATCGGGAGGTCGTCGTGCTCCCCCAGGGGGATGCCGGCGAGCGTGCTTGGGCGGAGGAACCCGCTCCGGGTCGTGGTGCTCTTTGCTGCGGTCATATCGGTGGTCTCCTCGGTGGTGGTGGTTGGTACTGCCGCTCAGGCTACAGGACCGGACCGCACCCAGCCGTGGATCTCCGGCGACCGCCAGGGTTGGTGGATCCAGTTCGCCACCGCCTGCCAGTCATCGGTCGGACGCAGGACCCAGGCGCGCCCCGTGGGCAGCGCCGTGAACGCGACCAGCCACTTGATCTGATCATCCGTCGGCAGGTCGCGCGGGCTCTTCTTGCACTCGATGGCCAGGACGTGCTCGCCCCGCAGCGCCACCAGGTCGGGCCAGCCCACGCTCGTCGTGCTGGTGCGCCACGTCCCCCGTGCCGTCTGCATCCGGTAGACGTGCTGCCACAGGTAGCCCTCCTCGGTGAGCCGGTCCTGCAACGTGCTTTGCCACTCCCGCTCGGTCATCGCCTCCGGTGTGGTGAACAGCCGGTCGCGGCTCACGGACCCTCCCCGTAGAACTCGTCGAGCGCCTGGCGCGTCGCCTGGTACACGAACTCGGCGCGCGTGATCCCGAGCGCCTGACAGGCGAACGAGAGCGCTTCCTGTTCCTTCGGCGTCAGCATGGGGCGGCGGTCCACGCCGGCAGAGCCAGAGGCGCGGGGTGAACCTACGCGCACGTCAGCCACGGGCGTCGGGGCCGGGTTCCCGGCGGTAGAGCGGCCCGCCGACTGGCGGCGCGGTCTTGGTCAGGCCGAGCGCCTTCGCCTCGTCGGGGTGGTCCTCGATGTAGTCGTTGTGGATGACGCAGGCGGTGATCCCGTTCTCGACGGTGTACGCGCCACCCTGGCCCGCCTTGACGACGTGGTGGTAGGTCAACCGCCCGCCGCACGGCGTGTCGGGGAAGAACGGGGCGAGCCGACAGCGTCGGCCATCGCGGGCGAAGACGGCCTCGCGGACCTCGTCGCGCTCGGGAACGGCTGCGATGGTCTTCGCGCTCCGCGGGTTGAGCCGCTTCCCCCGCCGCAGCCCGCGGTACGGCGTCTTCTCCCGCGGTGGTGGCTTGGGAATCGGGGTGACGTCGGGCTGCTCGGTCATAGTGGCTTCCGCAAGGCTACGACCAGTTCACCGTCGACCCGCGCCTCTCGGTTCGCACCGTGGCGCAGCCGGCGGGTGCTCACGGTCTCGGCCGACTCCAAGAGGTAGCCCAGCCGGAACAGCACCGCCATGTGCCACTCGGCCACCTGGACCACCTGGAAGTCCCGGACGAAGTTCGACACGTTGAGCATGAACAGACCGCCCGGCATCAGCACACGGGTCGCCTCCTCCCATGCCCGTTGGTGCAGCCGTCGGTACGCCGGGCCGAAGTGCAGCACGCCGCTCGAGCCAGGCGACGGGTCGCGCCCGAGGTCGAACTTGTACGACCGCCGGGTACTGGTGTCCTTCGGGTTGTGGTGGTCGGCGAACCGGTTGCCGTAGGCGGGCGAGACGCCGATGGCATGGAACCGGTCGTCGTCGAACGGGAGCGAGCAGGCGTTGCCGACCTTGGTGTCGGGATGCCACGCCGCCCACTCCGGTTCGAGTTCGATGCCGAAGGTGCGCGCCGGCAACTGGTGGATGCGACCGGTCCCCGCCATCGGGTCGAGCACCATGAGCTCGTGAACGGGCAGGTCCCGTCGCAGGGCCTCCCGGTTGATCAGTGTCGCCATCGCGTCGATGATCGCCGGACTGTAGGGCGCCGGGTGTTTGACCTTGGGCGTGGTCACGTCGATGTCCGTTCGCTTGGCGTGACCACGTTGACGTCGCGCCGCGACCCGAACGCCGTCAGTGTCAGCGAGCGCCCGGTGAGGTCCGCGAGCGCCTGGGCCAGCGGTGCGAGCTGGATCGCCCGGCCCTCCGACGGAGCCACCAGCGGCACCCGCGCCCCACCCGACGTCTCGTAGTAGGCGACGCCGGTGGTCCCGCCGGGGTCGGTGGCCAGGTACACCCACAGCTCGTCCGTGACACCCGGGTCGACCGGTGGCGCATCGTAGTGGCGCTCGGTGAACACCTTGGGTCTCCTCATGCCCACGCCTCCCCTCGACACCCGTTGGGACCCAGCCCGTGCCAGTCGGTCACCGCCACCGTGATCGCGTCGATCGCCCCTTCGGCGTCGTGCCGGTTCATGTAGGCGCGGGAGAGCTGGCCCACCAGGTGCGGGATGTCACGCACGTCGAACTGCACGTCGATGATCTTCGGTAGGCCCGGCACGAACAGGCCCATGTGGAGGGTGACGTCTTGGCAGCAGTCGCACTTGGCGACCGACAGGGTGTAGCGGCGGGGGGCGAAGCCGACCGAGTCGGCCGGCTCCACCCCCTGCCCGTCCATGGTCACTTCGCGCTTCCCGACGATGCCCGGTTGCGCTTCTCGTGCTCGGCGCAGGCTTCGGCCTCGATGTCCGACAGGGTGTAGCCCGCCGACTCGAGGAACCGGAGGTAGGCGACCAGCCGAGCGTCGGCGTGCCGCCAGGCGGTCTTGTCGACGTTCGTCTCGATGCCCGCGGCCACGTAGGCGAACAGGCCCATGAGCACGCGGTTCTCGGGCAGGCTCTTGAGCCACTTCTCGGCGGCTCCCGCTCCGACCAGCGTGGCGCCGGTGATCTCGGCCAGCACCGGCCCAGTGGTCCCGACCTGGTAGGCCAGGACGACGTGCTCGGTGACGAAGCGTTCGAGCCCCTTTGGCTGCTTGGCCTTCAGCGCGGTGGTGAGCCACTTCCGTCGGACCTCGTTGGCGACGTCCATCGCCTTGTTGTTCGCGATGACCTTCCGGCGCGCCTCCGAGTCGGCCTGCTTCTCCGCTTCGGTCTTCTCCGCACCGGCGTTGCCACTGGCCGCGGTGCCCGTGCGTGTGGCCTTCGCCTTCGGCTTGTGGCCGTGCTTCGCCGGGTCCTCGCAGAACTCCGTCACATCGGGCTCGGTCCACCGCTCGAACGCCCACACCCCGACCGACCGTCCGGGGCACTTCTTGTGTCCGGCGGGCGTGAGGTTCTTGCCCTTGTCCGTCACCAGCATGGCGATCGGTCGACGCGAGTGGTTCCCTCCCTCATAGGAGGCGATCGTCTGCTTGATGTCGAGCTCGGTGAGCACTCGCACCTTGGCTTCGACGTAGGGGCGCAGCTTGGCTTCCATCGCCAGGCGGCGATCCCGTTCCCGGCGCAGGGTGGTGACCGCGTACTCCCATCGGCCGGGGTTCTCTCGGGCGATGACGGTCAGCGCCTTCACCGCTTCCTTGTCCTCGGCGAACTCGGCCAGGACGACGGCCTGTTCGAGCGTGAGGTCGTACCGCTCCGTCACGGTGGCGGCGACCTTCGATTGGGCCACGGCCGACAGGTGGGCGACCTCCTCCACCGTGGTCGATGCCGCCGCGGCCACCGAGGTCGGGTCGGCCCCCAGGTCGAGCACGGTCTGGAATGCCCGCGCTCGCTCACTGGTGGTCAGCGAGTCCCGGCTCTCGTTCTCCGACAGCATGGCCAGCGCCTCCCAGGCGGGCACCGCCGCGTCGGGGAGGACGATCGCCGGCAACTTCACGCCGGCAGCGATGGCGGCGGCACGGCGGCGCTCACCGGCCACCAGCATGTAGACGTCCGCCTCGACCATGCGGACGAGCACCGGCTCGAGTACGCCGACCTCCCGAACGGACGCGGTGAGCGCTGGGATGTCCCGCAGTTTCTTCCGCGCGTTGATCGGGTTCACCTGCACGTCGGACGGGTCGAGCACCAGGACGGTGCCACCCGAGGACGTCGAGGTCGTCGACCTCTCAGTGGTTGACGGTTCGGTGGTCATGTTGCATCTCCTTCATGGTTGGTTGGTTGGGTGTTGCTCTTGTGGGGGGCGATCAGCCCCCGGCGGATGCGGTAGAGGCCCCAGTCCTTGTCGTGCATGCACGCGCCACAGTTCGTGGCGATGCACCGACGCACGATGCCTTCAAGCAGCAGGCGGTCCTCTTCGGACTGTTCCAGTGGAGTGCGCTCGCTCGCTGGCTCCGATGGTGGTGGGTCGTAGGGCACGCCGACGGACACGCTGGACGTCAGGTGCCACTTGTGACAGTAGGTGCAGCGGTAGGCGCTGGTCGGCACGTACTCCTCGCCGCGGCCCGTCTCCTCGACGCGCTTGCGGATGCTGGTCAGCGCCTGCTTCGCCCGACGTTCATCGGGGTACGTGGTCTTGCCGCCCGAGCGGACGCACCGCTTCCCGTTGCTCACAGCATCGCCACGGGTTCGCCGTACCCGGGGTCGGTGCGGATGCTCTCCCGCAGCCGCGCCCATTCGGGTCGGGTGGTGTAGGCGGGCTCCACGTCGTCGACCGTGATGCGGTCGCCGTCGGCCGACGTCGGTTCGCCCCGGTAGGTCCACATCGACCGCGGCACCTTGAGGTCGCCGCAGAGCCACGCGAGGCCGAGCCGGGTCACGCGCCAGGACCCGAGCAGGGGTGACCCGTCGGCACGCTTGCATCCTTCGACCAGGCCCCAGTACCGGAGCTTCTGGAAGTTGCACCGGTCGTTGTAGGACAAGCCCAGGTCCGCCAAGTTGGCCTCTCGCACCCGCGCCAGCGCCACAAGGCCACGGAGCAGCCCGGCGTTGAGTGAGTGCTTGTAGCGGACCATCTTCGCCCCACAGTGGGGGCACTCTTCCGCTGGATCAGTCGCCACGCGCCGGCTCCTCTCGGTAGTGGACGACCTCGGTGGGGGACGTCCAGCTCATTCGGTAGACCTTGCCGTCCACTGGGTGTTCGTGACCTTCGCATTGGTGCAGCGACGGCAGCTCGAGGAAGGCATCCTCGGTGTGCCGGGGTGGGCGTCCACAGCGGTAGGTGGCGCCACCGATGGTGACCTCGGCGTCACAATGCTTGGTGGTGGTCATCGCCGCACCTTCGCCTTCCGGGGCCAGTCGCGCTCCCAGGCTTCGTACCGCTCGGGGTTGCACAGGGAGCAGGGGCGCACGACGCCGGTGCCGCCGACTGTCGGGTCGCTCAGCGTGACGAATCCGTCCGTGGGCTCTTCGTCGGTGGCGAAGCACTCCGGGCAGGCGGAACCGGGTGGTCGTGATGTCGGGGCCGGGTGGTCGAGCACCGTCTGTCTCCCACGCACCACGGTCTCGAACTCGGACAGTGTCGGGAACTCGTCCGAGCCGGAGTCGATCCACTCGCCCGCCGCCTCGATGATGGCCGTGGCTGAGTAGGGGGCGAACTTGGACGCCCACAGTCGTTCGGCGTCATCCTGGTCGAACCCGAAGGTGAGTTTGAGGTTGGCCGCCCGCATCACCCGGATCGCCGTGGTGACGGCGTGGAGTGTCTGGTCGGTCGGCGGTGCCGGTGGTGCCGGCTCGAGTCCGGCGAACAGGGCCTCGTCGCCGAGGTCTTGTCGGATCGGTCGCACGCTGTCGCTCACGGTGTTGCTCCCATCGCTAGTGCCATCTCTTCATCGAGGGTGGTGGTGTGTCGGCCGCGCAGGGGGTCATTCCCGCGGGGGCCACGGGGGCCAGGGGTGGAGCCAACGGCCGACGGTGGGTCCTGCCAGTCCTCCCAACAGCGGTCCCGCAGCCACCGGTCGGGGTCCTTGGCGATGGTGAGGCCCGCATCGACGTCGTGTGCGTAGTGGACGGCACCGCGCCAGGCGGCTCGGCGGTCGTCGAGGGTGAGCCTGATCCACCGCTCGACACACTTCCCTCTCCCGAGTCGTCGACCGTTGCGTCTCGGGTAGGCCTTCCAGAACTCGTCGAAGCCGGTCAGGTCGCGCGCGCCGCGCGTTGCCAGCGCGCGTTGCGTTCCTTGGGTTCCCTCTTGGGAACTACTAAGGACAGGCTGTGCGGATGGCGTCTTTTCGGTGGCGCAGATGGTCGCTTTACCCGGCGCAGATGGTCGCTTTTCGTCCGGCGAAAAGACGCCATTCTGGTCGCTTTTCATCACCAGCCGGTAGCGGGTCGATCGACCCCTCCCCCGCCCGTCTTCGATCTTGTCCAGGTACCCGTCGGCCACCATCTGCCGAAGAATCCGACCGACGCTGGTGACGCTCACCCGGGCCATCTCGGCGATCTTGGACTGGTGCATCCACAGCTCGTAGTCGTTGTGGTCGTTGGCCTTGTCGGCCAGGGCCAGGTGTACCAGCCGGGCGCCACCGGTGTAGGGGCTCTGCTCGAACACCCAGGACATCGCCTTGACGCTCATCGGGACGCGTCCGTGGCGGTGGTGGTGGAAGTCACGCATCCTCCTCTCGTTGTGGTTGAAGACCGCCCGGGTGCCCCGAGCGCGGCGTCCAACGTACCGCGCTCGGGGCTGGGCGGAGGGGTCCTAGCCGGCGCTGCGCTCCTTCACCAGCGCCACCGCCAGGCGGAACCCGACGTCGGACGCAAACCCGGACACCTTGAGGCCGCGCTCCCGCAGCGCGTCCTTCCGGTCGGCCGCGGTCATCCCCGTGACCTCCGCGATGCAGTCGTCGATGAGCGCATCCGTGGGTTCGTCGCCCACCTGCTCCCGCACCTGCTGTTGGGGCGTGACGACCGTCGGGGTCCCGGACGGGGACGGGGACGCCTCAGCGGCCGGCTGCGGGGGTGGCAGCGTGGCCTCGGTGGACGGCTCGACCTCGGCGGGCACCGGATCGGGCCAGTGGGAGGCGATCGCCGTGGCCTCGAGCACCTGGTCGTAGGTCATGGCTTCCGACGTGCCGTAGAGGCCCCGAAGGTGGCTCTGCAGGTTCAGCCGAAGGGTGCGGCCCTCGCCATCCGTCTCGGGCACCAGTTCGATCATCTCGCCGAGGAACGCCTTGGCTTCGGCCAACTCGTCCTCGCTGACGGGAGGTTCGACTGACCCGGCGGTGAGACCGAGCGCGTCGTCGGCAGCACCTTCGGCGCCTGCTTCACGGTGGGCCTGGATGACGTGCAGTTGCAGCAGGGCGTTCGCCTTGCCGTACTGCTCGGTGCTCATCAGTTCCGGCACGGGGATGTTCTCGGCCTTCAACTCCTCGACGAGGGCGGCGGCGTGTTTCTTCGGCAGCCGCTTGACCTTGCCCTTGAACTCGGCAGCCATCTCGTCGGTGACCACCCGCGGCCCGGACATCGAGACCTCGGCGCGACTGTGGTCGCCCTCGTCCTGTGGGTCGCCGATGGACAGCACTTGGAGCAGCGCCTGCTTGAACGCCTGGGTCATGGCCTTGTTCAGCCCCTTGTCGGCGTTGTCGCGCCCGATGGCGCGCAGTGGTCCGACCATCGTGACGTCACCGGTCATGTACCAGCCGCGCTCGTCCGGCGACTCGACGTAGGAGCCGTCCTCCTGGAAGTGCTTGGTCACCGGGACGACCGTCTGCGCTCCACCCGGGCCGACGAGGTAGTAGACGACCTCGAGCGTCGTGTCCGTCCAGCGGGTGTCGTTGTTGCCCATCGTGAACTCGCGTTCGCTGGACGACAGCACCTTCGGCTTCCAGATGCAGCCGTAGAGGCCGAAGCTCCGTTGGGCATCGCCGGTGATCTGGTCGATCGACCGGTACGCGTACCGCACGCCGCGCTCACCGGGGTCGGTGGTCACGCCGCTGCGCTGGCGGTGCTTGTCGGTGGTCATCTTGGGGATCCCGCCGAGGTCGAGCATCACGCACCGGATGGCCTCGTGGACGTCGGTCGGCTCTCGGCGTTCGACGTTGGTGGTGGAACGGACGTACTCTTCGTCCGTGGATGGGGGTGTCGCTGGCATCACTGTTCTCCTTCGTTGTTGGTGGTTGGTTTGGGCAAGGTCAGGTGGAAGGTGTCGACGACGGGCTTCGCCCACATGACGCCGGGCAGGGACACGGACTCCTTGCGGACCTCCCCCGTCTGCTCGTCCTGCACGTCGATCTCGGCCATGAGGCGCCAGGTGTCGGCCAGGGCGTCGTCGAGAGCGGCCACGTTCTGTTGCGGCCCGGCATGGCGGCTCACCACCATCTCGTCGGCGAGCTTGGCCTTGGCGATCGCCGGCTCCTGACGCAGCAGGTCCGGACGGTGGGTCTTCGCCCAGGCGATGAAGGCGTGCTCGTCGGTGACGATCACCTTCCCCGCCGCCTGCTTGAGCGAGAGGGTGCCGTTCGCCAGCTTGAGCGTCTTCGTCCGGGGGTGGTCCCGATGCCAGTTCCGCAGGAACCCTTCGAGGCTCTGCGCGAGGCGCTTCAACTCCCGGGCGATGCCGCTGGTCATGTCGGCTTCCCACAGGGCGACGCGGGACCGCTCGGCGTTGGCCATCTCCGCGATCTTCGCCCGCTCCTCGGTGAGCTTGCGCCCCTTGTAGAGCAGGCGGTTGGCGAAGTCCTCGTCGGGTGCCGGTGCCGGGGGTGCTTCGGCGGGGTCCGGCCAGCCGCCTTCGGGTGCTGGCTCGGTGGGGACGTCCACCGCCAGGTAGTCGTCCAGGGTCGCCCGTAGGGCAGGGTCGTCGGGTGGCATGTGATCTCCTTCTTGAGTGGTTGAGGTCCTGCTCCGCCACGGTACCGCACGGGTGCTCCACTGGACCGGGAGACCTGGGGACGCGACAACGACCGGCCCCGAAGGACCGGCCGTCGTCCCTTCAACCACTTGAAGGAGTCGTTGCCGACGTCCGCAGGTTAGCGCGTGGGCGCAGGCGCCGTGCGCGCACGGTGCGCTTGTCCCTGCGCAGGGTGGAAGCCAGCCGGTCGTGTGGTTACTCGGCGGGGTCCAGGTACTCGATCCACGCCTCACCGGGCGAGTGGTCACCCGCCAACCGCCAAGGTTCGGGCGAAGACGAGTGGACACGGAACTGTCGACCGTTGGCCTGGGTCACCGTGGCGACCCGCTCACCGTCCGGCCCGACCTCAACCTCGATGGTCCGTCCGGGGTCGCGCTCGTTCCGCTGGCGAAGCCGTTGCTCCACAGCGGTGACGAACTCCTCGAGGGGTGCTGTCACCGGCACCTACGGCCCGACAGCGCCGACCGGGATCGTCGTTGACGGCGGTCGGATGTGGGTCGGGCAGACCGCCGCGTTGTAGTACGTCGGGTGCAGCGCGCACCACGCGGCCCACTCCTGTTGCAGCGGCGTCAGCGTCGTGGTCGTGGTGGTCGGCGGGGGTGCCGGGTGCGTCGGGCAGACGGCGGGGTTGTAGTAGCCCGGATGAGCGGCGCACCACGCGGCCCACTCCTGTTGCAGCGGCGTCAGCGTCGTCGGCGGTGAGAGCGACGTCGGGTCCTGGTAGTAGACGGTCCAGCAGCCACCGAGCTGCGGTGGCGTCGCCACCCAGGCGTCGACAGTCGAGGCCGTGCCGGCGAAGGCGATCACGCCGGGGGTCGTGCAGCCCACGGCGTAGGCGGGACCGTCGGCCGCGGCCGACCGATGCGGAACGGGGTGCGACGTCGACCCGCCGCATCCGGCCGCGAGCAGAAGCAGCGCGACGGTGACGAGCCGGAACCTCACGGGTCGGCTGCGTCCGTCAGGCCGAACCGAGCGGTGCGGCGGTGGATCGCCGCGACCGCTCCGGTCGGCTTCCATCCGGCGAAGTAGGCGACGGCCGACGCAGCCCAGGAGACGGCGACCGCGGCGGCGAGCTCCTCCCAGGCGGTGCCGCCGTGCGGCGGGGCGTAGAGCGCCGTCGTGACCGCGGCGGTCAGCGCGCCGATCCCGGCGGTCAGCGCCGCCTTCAGCTTCGCCGAGGCGGTGTCCTTCGTCACGACGGCCGTCAGCGCCGGCAGGACCGTCCCGATGACGAGAGCGGCCAGCAGCGCCGGACTCACGTCGTCGAGGCCTCCGGCACACCGAGCGGAGCCTGTGCCGGTGCGGGCGGAGACGGCGGCGCCGGTGGCGGAGCGAACGCAGCGGCGACGCGCCGGATCTGAGCGGCGTAGAGCGTGCCACCGGCGACGGCGATACCCGGGCCGATGACGAGGTAGAAGACGCCGGTGACCTGAGTCGACGTGAAGACGTGTTCGATGCCCATCGCGATCGTCAGAGCGATCACGGCGGCGACGAGCAGCAGGTGCGGTACGAACGTGGTCGACGTCGTCGGTCCGGCGAGGGCGATCCCTCCGGCGAGCACGGTCGTTCCGCCGATCGCCATGACGAGTCCGTAGACTTCGTTCCCGCTGAGCAGCGTCACGACGGTCGCCAGGACTCCGGCTCCGGCGAGGATGAGGGCGAAGACGAGCACGGTGAGCAAGGCTTTCGCAGTTCCGGTCACGGGTGATCCTCCTGGGTTGGTTCGGTGGGTACATCTCGCGCGCCGGTCCAGTCGGGCATCGCTCCGCCCTGCGCCTCCACGAAGTTGACGAGTGCGGTGATGGCCTCGTGGGCCAGGTTCTCGAGTTCGCGGATCACCCCGTCCCCGGCCGGTGCCGGGGGGCTGGGCGCCGGCTCGGGGATCGGGGGCGCCGGTGCCGGCGCCGGGGGGGTGGCCGGGACTGGCACCGGATCGGGGCTCGGTGCGGGCGGCGGGGCGGGCGGCGTCGGCGCGGGGACGACCGTTCCACCGAGGGCCGTCAGCTCGGCGATCACCTGCTCGACGGGGAAGCCGACGGCGCGCGCCTGGTCGACCGTGAACACGGCGAACGCCTGCTGGACGCACGCCGCGTCCCACTCGGCCGTCGCCTGCTGGACGCCGCCCCAGGTCGCGTACCGGCGGAGCCCGGTCGGCGAGTCGGCACCGAGCCGCTGGATCGCGTGGCCGTCGTTCGGGTTGGGCTGGTCGTTCGGCCCGATGACCCAGGTGCCGGGGAACTCGTTGTCGGCGTTGTCGGTGAGCGTCACACCGACCACGACGGCGAACCCGGCTTGGAGCGCGGCGTCCATGTGCGTCAGGTCGAGCTTCACGAACCCGTCGATGAGGCCCTGGCCGAACAGCCAGTGAAGCCAGTCGCCGAGATCCACGCCGACGTCGAGCCCCGGCGGAGCGACCCAGTCCGACGTCGCGGGTGGTCGCCACGCGAGGCCGGCGAGCTCCGCCTGGTACTGGAAGTAGAGCGCCGTGATCGCGTTGCTCGTCCACGACGTCGGGGCGACTCCGGCGAGCGCCGACGTCGTCAGGTCGGCGTTCTTCGGCGCAGCGTTCGGGCCACAGTCACCGCAGGGCTGGCCGCCGTTGACGGTGAGCGTCGGGTCCGGCCCGTTGCCGCCCATGCCGAAGTTCGTCACGCCGCCGCTCCGGTTGATCGGGTAGACCACCGTGGGCCAGGTGAAGCCGAGCGCCGTGGCGCTGACCCACCGGGCGTGCTTGACCGGGTCGAACGGCAGCAGGCCGCGGCAGTAGGTGGGGGCGGCGGGGGCGGTGTCGGTCACGGCTTCTCCTTGGGAGCTGGACAGCGTTCGGTGATGAGGCGGACCAGTTCGTCTCGCAGGTCGGTGATGCCGCCCTGCTCGTCCAGCGAGAGCAGCCGCACCAGGGTCTCCGTGTTGGTCTCCGTCTGTGCGGCTCGGGCGTCCGACGCCTGCGACTGAACGGTCTGGCCGACCATGATCACCGAGAGCAGCACCAGTTGGATGAACGTCTGCGCCACCCAGGCGACGAGAGCGATCAGACTCGCCTTGACCAGCCACGCCGGGAACACTGTGGCGAACACGGAGAACTGGGCGAGCACGGCCGGGAGCGAGAGCAGAGCGAGCAGGCAGAAGGCGTACGCGCACCACATCGAGCCGACGATGTTGGTCACCAGGACGGCGAGCTTGGCGTTGACGGTGTTGACCTTGGCGACCTCGGCCTTGATGTGCGCGCGGTTGATGCCGGCGGCGAGGTCGTAGTGGTGGTGGGCCTTCGGGGCGCCGAGCGCGGGCTTCACGCCGATGAGTCTGTCACGGCTCCAACGCCAAGCGGGGGATCGGCTAGGTGCTCGTGCAGGCAGTCGAGATGTGCAGCGTGGCGGTGATGGCGTTGAGGCTGTCGCAGATCGCAGCGGCGTTGGCGCTGGCCGCCTGGTTGCCGGCCGTCACCTGTTCGGCTAGGGCCGTGGCATTCGCCGTGATCTTGGCGATGTCGCCGGCGATGGTCACCCGGTCAGCGCCGGCCGATTTCTGCTCGGTCCGAATCTTCTCGTCGAGGGCAGCGATGTGGGCCAGGGTGTCACTGTGGTCGGCGAGGATCTGAGCGGTCTCGACTGCTTGCTGGTGAAGCTGGAACAGGATCACCGTGACGCCGCCGATGAGCGCCACGGCCACGAACGCGGCGAGGCTGACGGCGGCGATCTTGAGGCGACTCCTCCGCTCGAGGCGGCGGTAGCGCTCCTCGCTACCGATCACCGGACAGCCCACGCAGGATGCCGCCGGACAGGTCTCGCAGAAGTGGAGCAGCGGACGCTCACGGCTGACCTCCTTGGTGTCCGTTCGGGTTGCCGTTCTCGAGGCGGGCGACCCGGACATCGAGCCCATCGTGCCACTCTCCGTCGTCGTCGGTCCAGCCAAGGGTGAGGTCAACCGCTCCAACGTGCCAACGCCCACGGTCGTCCATCCACCCTTCGATCCGGTCCTGGTTGCGCCAGCGGCTGCGAGTGCGTCGCTGCACACGGACGGCGATTGTCCCAGCAAGAGTGGCAGCGGCCGCGGCGGCGAGGATGATTCCGGTGACGTCACCGACCGAGAGGCCGACGTTGGCGGCGAACATTCAGGGCCTCCGCCGGAGGGAAGTTGCGTTGTCGACCACGGATCGGTCGTCTCAGCTCGTCGAGCCATCGCCAACGGTGTGTCCGAGCGTCATGCGGGGCATTCTACTGATCACCCGTCCTGACTCGTGGACCCCTGCTCACGCGTGCTTCCCGAGAACCCATAGGTCGCCGCTCACGTTGAGGCAGATCACGGTGTCGCCGACGGTCGGCGTGTACGACGCCAGGTACCGGAGGTTGGGGGTCACGGTCGTCGAGCCTTGCTGCTTGACGGACAGCCTCGATCCGGCGATCGCCGTGACCGTGCCGTAGACGACCGACGGAACCTGCGACGCGGTCAGGACGTCGCGGACCGCCTGGCGGATCCGAGATGTGACGCTCTGGCGGGCCTTCGCGTTCGACGTCACGACGCCGCCACCACCAGCCGGCCCTTGAGCTCTTCCTCGGTCGAGTAGTCCAGCCCGATCGTGATGGTGTCGAGGACATAGTTGCTGCCGGCCGCGATCCCCGCGTCCGCGGAGGCGACCGAGATGACATCCTCGACGTCCTGCGCCGGGTTGTCTCGGATCTTGAGGTCGAGCGTCTCGAACCGTCCGTGCGACGCCAGGAACAGCGCTCGGGCGGCGGCGTCGTTGTCTGCCTGCGTCGTCGCCGTGCTCCCGGTGTCGGTGATCTGCGTCGTCGGGTAGGTGCCCATCTTTGGCGGCACCGTCGACGACGTGCCGATCGTCGGCGCCGTCGAGTTGTAGAACGTCGGGCTGCTCGGGTTGGAGTCCCACCACACCGACTGGATCGGCGCTCCGACGTTCGACCCCTGGCTGATGACGATGACGAGGTTCGGGACGCCGGTGTTGACGAGGGAGCGCTGCACGTCCGTGACGATGTTGCTCGCTCCGTCTTCGTAGGCCATCGAGGGCGCCGTCGACGTCGGGTCGATCAGCGGGCGCATCACGCAGACCCCGAAGGCGTCGAAGAACAGCTCGTAGCCGACGCTCGCCGCGATCTGGCACGCCGCCGCCCACGGGTCGCCGCCGACCTGGAACGTCTGCATCGCCGGGACCGGGAACGTCCCGCCGCCGGGCGAGAAGTTGTAGCTCAACCCGGCGACCTGCCCACTGAGCAGCGCACGGATCTGGACGTCGAGCGTCGAGACTCCGTCCGTCGAGTACGGCGCCTGGAACTGGGCGCGCGTGACCGTCGCTGCGCGGTCGCTTCCGTTGAGCTGCACGGTCACCGCGCCCGACGTCGGTGCGTTGTAGATCTCGACGTCCTCCATGAGGAAGCGTCCGAGCGAGACGACCTCTCCGGCCGTCGGAACGCCGCCATTGAGCCACGGGAGCGTCAGCATCGGCGCGCCGGAGTAGGCGGGCGACGACGGGTACAGGCAGCCTTTGTAGAGCGCCAGTTCGGCGCCGTCGGGGAACAGCGCGTCGATCCCGCTGACCGGCACCGGGAGGCTGTAGCGGTCGAACGGCGCCGGGACGAGCAGCACCGACGACAGCGAACGCCGCACCGCGTTGGTCGCGTCGATCGTCGCCTGGCCGCCGGTGACGGGGAACGTCGCTACCGGCAGGCCGGTCCCGGACCCGAGCGGCGCGTAGATCTCGCCGAAGGCGACGATCGTCAGCGTGTCGGCCTCCATCGCCGGACGCCAGAACGAGCTCACCGCTTGCATCAGGGCACGTCCGCCTCGACGTAGGCGACGGAGAGCGCGGCCTGCGAGAACGAGCCGTACTTGTCGCCCATCGTCTCCCATGTCACCGTGCCGGTCCGGTCGCCGTCGATCGAGATGTAATACTGCTCGGCCGGGAACTGGAGCAGCAGCGTCTCGACGCCGGAGAGCAACGAGACGAGCCGGTCGCGATCGGCCTTCGTTGAGACCTGGAGATCGACCGTCCCGGCGATGCCCTTCGTGCCGTCGGTGCTCTTGATCCCCCGGTTCCGCCCGACGGGGAAGTACCGCGCCATCTTCTCGGGGATGACCGGCTTCCACGACGAGGCCAGCGTGCACGCGACCGCCGTCGTCGGGTCGAGCGGGTTCTGGATCACGACGAGCCCGTTTGTCGTCGTCGCGCCGGAGACCACCGAGGACCAGGCGCCGGGCACTACCGCGTCGATGATCGGGATCGAGTTGTACCCCTTGCACCGGACCCGGTACTGCCGGGTCACCCCTGGCGTCGCCTCGTAGTCGGAGACCGACGCCATCGGTGACGCCGGCCAGAACGGCACGGCGACCGAGCCGCCGAACCGGCAGTCGGTCCACGTCACGCCGTCGTCCGAACTCTGGAACTCGAACGTCGTCGTCGCTTGGTTGAGGAAGCCACCGAGCGACCACGTCGGGCTTGCGATGCTGGCGTGGAACACCGCCATGTCGTCGGCGTTGAGGGTCTCGCCGACGGCCGTGGGGCTGAACTCCCAGCCGATCGAGTAGAACGCCGCGCCGGCCGGAGCCGTCACCACGCCGTGAAGGGTGGAGCCACCGAGGACCGGCGTGATCGACCCGAGCGACACCTGGCCCACCGATGCGCCGCTGGCGTTGTAGAAGTTGAGGAAGCCCGTCGTGACGTGGCCCGTGATTCCCCGAAGCGTCATCATGCCGGTCAGCGACTCGCCCGGCGTGCAGGGGTAGCCGGAGGTCCCGGTCGCCGTCTGCACGATGACCAGCCCGGAGGACACCGTCGACGTGGCCCGCAGCGAGTAGGTCCCGTCCGCCGCCCAGCTTGAGTCCGACGACAGCGTGGCGTTCGTCGCCACGTAGCTCCCCGTGTCGCCGGACTCAAGCGACGAGTCGTCGGTCGTCAGCGCGTTGAGGTACGTCGTCGCCGTCAGCGTGCTCCGCGGCGCTCCGGTCGCGGGGTCGTTGTCCGTGACGATCGTCAGCGTCGGCTGGGCCGGTCCGTCGAAGTCGACCGTGAAGTCGACGCCGACCCACGCGCTCGGGACGGGGCCGGTCTCGGTGACCTGGACGTAGGCGTAGTACACGCCGCCGGAGACGATCGGCGGGTTCGGCCCAACCGCCGGGATCCCGAAGCTGGATCCGCTGCTGCTGGTGACGTAGCCGCTGTCGTAGATCGGCGGCGTCAGCCCGGCGACGAAGCCGGGAGCGGCGACCTGCGCCGCGGTGTAGAGCTTGACCTGGTAGCCGATCTCGCTGAGGCCCGCGCCGAAGCTCGAGGTCCACGAGACGCGCACCGCCTGCTGGGTGAACGACTGACCGGGCGTCGGAGCGGTGATCGTCACGACCGGCGCCACCTGGCCGATGACCGTGAAGTCCGTCGGGAACGGTCCCTCGTTGATCGACGGGTAGTGCGACTCGGCCGTCGCCACCGACCAGTTGTAGGTCGAGCCGTCGGCCCACGCCGCCGCCGGGAACACGTAGGTCCAGTCGTCGCCGCTGACGTTGGTGAGGTAACTGACGTCGTTCCAGACCGGAGACGTCGCCGTCCAGTTGCCGGCTCCGGCTCCCGTGCAGGTCCAGTAGTTGTACGTCGAGCCGGACGAGAGCTTGCGCCGGAACGCCCACTTGGCGAGCGTCCCCGAGTCGGTCTGCGGCTTGTAGGTGAACACGAACGGCGTGCCCTGCGGGCTCGTCGCGATCTCGTCGTAGGTGCCGTCGCCCGGTGAGACGAGCACCGGCGCATAGGGCGCGTCGGCGGTCGTGTAGGTCACCGTCACCGAGCCGTCGACGCCGGGCGTCGGCGAGACCTGGAACGTCACGCCGGTCGCGGATGCTGCGGCGAAGGACGACCCACCACCGCCACCACCACCGGAGGAACCGGCACCACCACCACCACCACCGCCGCCCGCGTACCCACCACCACCACCACCGCCGCCGCCGCCGGTCCCGAGTGAGTTCAGCGCGTTCCCACCGGCACCGCCGCTGCTCGCGCCGTTCGCCCCGGCGGTCCCCGAGCTGCCGTTCGTCCCCGCCGCTCCGCCGACGCCGTTCGTCGCGTTGTTCGCTCCGTGTCCGCCGCGGCCGGGCGCGCTCGACGGCGTGTCGATCGGCGTGGTGCCGTTGCCGGCGACGAGGTCGCCCGAACCGCCGTACCCGCCCGGCAGCGACGCCGACGAGCCGCCGAAGCCACCACCACCGCCCGCCTCGACGAGCAGCGTGGCGCCGCTGGCGACGGAACTCGACCCGCCGCCGCCGGTCGGCAGGCCGGTAGTCATGTTCCAGCTCGTACCCGGCGCGCCGCCTGCGTGGTGCCCGGTGCCACCACCGGCGGACGACCCGCAGACGCCGACGGTGATCGTCAGCGCCGCCGAGGCCGCGCACGGGACCGTCGCCAGCACTTCGCCGCCGAACGCCACCGTCGCGCCGGACAGTCCGGCTCCGCCGATCACGTCGACCTCGACCTGGCCGTTGAGCAGCGTCGCCGGAGCGGTGAACGTCCCCGACGCCGTGAAGAGCTGCGAGTTGGTGCTCATCAGTGCGCTCCGATCCGCGTCGGCGCGACGCCTCCGGCGAGCTGGCGCGCCAGCGTCGTGAACCCTTCCGTGACCGCGTCGCTCGCCGCGCTCGCCGACTCGGGGTTGTGCCCCGTGATCTGGACGGCGCCGCTGGCGACGTGGACCTCGACGTGCGTCGCCGACGCCGCCGGGGTGGTCGGTGTCGTGGAGGAACCGACGCCGGCCGAGAGCGCGGCGCCGACCTCGAGTGTGCCCGGCATGGAACCGGTGACCTGCTTGGCCATGAGGCCGACCGCCTGGGTGACCTGTGCCGTGCCGGCTCCGACGCCGTTCGCCAACCCCTCCATGAGGTTGATGCCGATCCCGTGGAACACCTTCGACGGGCTACCGATGCCGAAGAACCCGAGCACCGAGTGCATGAGCGAGCCGAGCTTGCCCTTGATGAAGGACCAGACGCCGGACCAGGCCGCCGAAATGCCGTTGATCAGTCCCTGGACGATGTCGCCCCCGGCCGACAGGAGCAGGGAGCCGAGATTGCCGAGCGCGCTGAGGATCTTCCCCGGCAGGCTCGACACGAACGAGTAGGTCGCGGACCAGGCCGTCGAGAGACCGGAGGTCACCAGCCCCCAGGCCGAGACGATCCAGCCCCAGAGCATCCCGCCGAGTCCTTCGACCGCGGCGATGACCCGGCCGGGGATCGACTTCCAGAACGCGATCTCGGCCTCCCACCCCGAGACGACGACGTTCTCGACTGTGTGGATGGCCGACCAGATCCAGTCGTGCAGCTTCCCCTCGAGCGACAGCAGCCCGGCGAGCAGCTTGTCCGGGATGGTCGCGAAGAACTTCACGATGTCGCCGAAGATCGCCTTGGCGTCGGTCTCGACCTGGTGCCAGTGAGTCGCGAGCCAGAGCGGGATGCCGACGACCGGCAGGAAGACGACGAGCAGGTCGACGCCCCACTTCTTGAGGAACGCCATCACCCGCGAGAAGACGGAGTGGACGCTGTTCTCGACGGTCGACCAGATGTGGTCGAGGAAGTGCCAGACGTCGAGCGCGATCCGCTTGATGAGGTCCCACGTCTGCTTCCAGTGGGTCGCGACCCAGATCACTCCGGCGACGAGCGCCGCGATCGCCACGCCGATGCCGAGCATCGCAGCGTTCTCCGCGACGAACGCGGCGACGGCGCTCGCCACCATCGCCGTGTTCTGAGCGATCCAGGTAGCAGCCATGACCGCGTGCTCGGCGAGGAACTTGGCGAACGCCGGGATCGACTCGGCGAGCCACTTGGCGAAGTGCACGGCCCAGGCGGCGGTCACCGTCGCGATCTTGATGACGGTCTGCACCGCCCACTTCACGCCCTCGGCCAGCATCTTGCCGAACTCCTGCAGGCTCTCGGCTCCGGCGACCGCCAAGTGCGCGACGTAGGACGCGATCGCGGCCACCAGGACGGTCCCGATGACAGCGGCGAACGCGTAGAGCAGCGGCTTGTGGCTCTCGAGGAACCCGGCGAACTTGGAGAACCCCTTGAGCGCGAACTCGACCATCGGGATCAGCGCGTCGCCGAGCCGGATCGCCATCGCCTGCACGGTGTCCTTCGCCTGCTCCATCTGGAACTTGAGGTCCTTCTGCACGGCCGCGAAGCCCTCGATGCTCTTGCCGCTGCCCTCCCCCGCCTTGCCGACGGCTTCGGTGTTCGCCTTGAACGTCGCCATGTGGCTCCCGGTCAGAAGCAGCGCCGTGTTGAGCCCGGTCGAGCCGCCCATGAGCTTCGACAGCGCGGCGTTGAAGGTCTGCGCCGCCGGGGATCCGGACTTGAGCGTGTCGTTGAAGCCCTTGCTCTTCTGCTCGGTCGCGGCGAACTGGGTCGCCATCTCCTTCTGATCGACCGGGAGGCCCTTCATCGCCTTGCGCCACTCCGCCGCGGTCATAGCGCCGGACTGGTACTGCTTCGCCAGCGCCTGAAGGCTCGCCGGCATCGCCTGGATCATCTTGTTGGCGTCCTGGCTCGCGGACTGACTCTGCCGGAACGAGTTGAGCAGGACGGTCCCGGCAGGTCCCATCTGTGACGTCACGGCACCGACAAGCTCGCTGATGGTTCCGGTGAGCCCCTTCTTGCCGAGGCCGGTGGCGACCCCGTTGGCCGAGAGGCCGAGCTGCTCCATTTCGGCGATCTGCGTCTGGCTCGGATTCTGCAGCGACCGGATGGTCCCCGCGAGGTTCTGTGCCGCCTGCTGCGCCGTCACACCCTGGGCGGTCATGGTGGCGATCGCACCGCCCACCTGAGCGAAGCTGACGTGCGCGGCGGCGGCGGTCGGCAGGACGGCCGAGAGCGCGCCGGCGAGGTCTTGCATGTGCATCTTGCCGGAGGCCACGGTCGTGATGAGCTGGTTGGTGAACGCCGCCGCCTTGCTCGAGGACAGGCCATAGGCGTTCATCCCCGATGTGACGGCGTCGGCGACGGTCGAGAGATCGGCGGAGCCGACCTTGGCGCCTTCGGCCGCGGCCTTGAGCACCGTCAGGCCGGTCGCCCCGTGGTAGCCCGCCGACTCGACGAGGTACATGCCCTTCGCAAGCTCGCTCGCCGACGTGCCGGTCTGCCCGGCCATGTTCAGGATCCCCGACGAGACCAGCCCGATGTTCTTCTCCGACTCTCCGGCACCGGTGACGAGCGACGTCATCGACGACTGGAAGTCCGACGCCATCTTGACGGCGGCGACTCCGGCGACCGCCGCACCGATGCCGATACCGATCAGCGCCTTCTGGCCGACGCTCTGGAACGCCGTCAGCGACGAGCTGCCCCGCTTGCCCGCCGACTCGGCCGTCGAGCCGATCTGCTGCATCTTCGCGCCGGTCTGACCGATGGGCACGCCGAGGAGGCCCAGGGCGCTCGTCATCGAGCCGAGCGCGCCCGACAGCCCCTTGCTCATCGCCTTGCCACCCTGGGTGCCGGTCTTCTCGAGCTCCTTCTCGATCTCCTGGGTGCCCTTGGACACGCCGGTCGAGATGCCGCCGCCCAGGTCCTCACCCGCGGCGACGAACCTCCCCTTGGCGTCACGTAGGCGTCCGTCGGCACCGCGGGTGACGCCGGCACCCAGGTTCTCCCCGGCGGTGACCCCTTCGGCCTCAAGACCGCCGAGCGCCGGGGCCAGACCGCTCCGCATGCCGGACTCGAACCCGGCGTCGTTGGAGACGATCTGGACCTCGGCGGTCCCGACGATGGTCATGCGCTACCGGGACACCGGCTGGGCGGCGAAGCGCCCGTCCTCGAGACCTGCGGACGCGGCGATGTTCTTCTGCGCCCACAGGTCGATGTCGTACTCCTGCTGCTCTTCGGGATCGAAGGGCCGCAACAGCCGCTCATCGAGGACGGTGCGCGCGGTGTTTCGAGTTGGCGGCTCTTCCGCCAAGGCCGACACGCCCGAGAGCAGGTCGTCGACCATCAGCGCGTAGAGGAGGTCGAGCGCGTCCGCGGCCGGCCGCGAGTCGAGCCGTTCGCCGTACCGGAGCGCCTGGCCGTTGGCGTCGTGCCAGAACGCCGCGGCCCACCACGCCTCTCGGACCGCGGCGCAGAAGGGCGGAGGCCGTACCTCACCGCCAGTTGCTCGGCGAGGTCCTGGATCAGCTCGGCCTCGAAGTGGATCTCGGGGTCGCGGATGGTGGCGAACCACCGACCGACGTCATCGGCCACCAGCGCGTCGCCGATGAACTGGACCGCCGCCTGGACCGAGATCTCCCCCTTGGCGTCGGTCTGGAACAGGGCGTTGAACAGCGGGCCGAACTCCATGTCGGGGTTGACACTGAACTCGAACTCCCGCTCGCGGCGGACGCCGTTCTCGTCCGGCTCGCCATCATCGTTGAGCCGCTTCCGGGTGTAGCCGACGAGCGTGAACGGGATCGTCTCCGCGTCGAGCTCGGCAAGGTCTTCCTCGACGTCGTCAACGACGCCGAAACGTCCGAGTGAATCCTGGGGCATGGTGGTGTCTCCTGTTCGGTGGTGGTGGAGTCAGTGAAGCACGGGGTCCTGGCCGTGGCGTATGTTGTGGTTCGTGACGTTCACCGTCGAGCAGCGCGAGGCGCGGTTCTTTCGAGAAGTCGACACCGATGGTCCGGTCCCCGAGTCCCGTCCCGACCTGGGTCCGTGCTGGCTGTGGACCGGCTCGCTCACGGGGTCGGGCTACGGGCAGTTGTGGTGGCAGGGCCGCACTCGCCGGGCGCACGTGGTGGCATGGGCGCTGGCGTGGGGCGAGCTGCCGCCCGACGGCATGCGGTTCGAGCACTTCGCCTGCGGTCGGCGGGCTTGCGTGAACCCGGCGCACGTCCGCCCGAAGGTGGCGCTCGAGAACACCCTGGGCACGCGGAACGTCGCCGCCTGGTACGTGGGCAGGGACCAGTGCCTACGCGGCCACCCGTTCACGCAGGCGACCATCCTGCACGTCCCGGGAGGCTGGGCTTGTCGCGTGTGTCGCGGGGAGGTCGAACGTCAGCGCAGACGCGACGAAGGCCCCGCCGAAGCGGAGCCCTCGTCTGCGCGGGTCAGCAGGGATCAGTGTTGTTCGTCGTCGTCGCCCGCGAAGTGCTCGCGGGACGCCTCGTAGAGCGAGCCCATCAGCACGCAGGTCGAGGACAGCACCTCCGCGCTGGCGCCCCACTGTTGCCATCCGGACATCGGATCCAGGTAGAACTCGACCTCCTTCCCGTCGGAGAGGACGGCCTTGCCGGTGATAAGCCGGATCCGGGCGCTCATGCCGGGACTGTCCCCGTGGCGAGGCCGTAGGACTCCCGAGCCGTGAGCAGGGTGTCCAGCGCCTCGGGGGTGTCCGGGAGCACCTGGGCGGCGAACATCTTCGCGGCCTGCTCGGCGTCGCTGTCGCCGTAGTACCAGTTGCACCCGCCGTCGCCTCGGTTCTCGGCGTCGAAGGTCGCGCCGTCGAACGTGACCGTGCCCTCCCAGTAGACGCCGTTCCGGGTCTCGTGCTCCGACGTGATCCGGAAGGTCATGGCGAGGAAGCGGTCGACTTGCTCCTGGCTCGTGAAGGTGGGGACGTTCCACCCGACGTAGTCGAACCCGGTGTCGTCGGGCTGTCCGTAGACGGACTCGTTGTAGGCCCGCAGGCGCGCGGTGACCTCGTCGGCGGTGATGGGCATGGCTGGCTCCTTCTCTCGGTGGTTGGTGTGCTGCGTCCCTGGGTCCGGTCGTGAGCCGGTGGGGCCGTGCGCCCGCCCAGGGGGAGGGTCAGTCGGCGTCCAGGTCGCAGGTGGCCTCCTCGCCACAGTGGTCGCAGATCCAGGTGCCGCCCGCCGCCTGACCGGGGTAGTCCATGGTCATCGGCTCGTAGGCGAAGACCTCGCCGAAGGTGCCCATGCGGGAGCACCCGCAGGACTCGCCGGTGCAGTACCGGACCTCGGTGTCCCCCTCCTGGGTGTCGACGCCGACGCTGGCGCTGTCCAGCGGCACCGTGACGCCGTGCGGGGTCAGCACGAAGCGGACCTCGGGGGAGTTGCGGTGGGTGGTGATGTACCCGTGGACCCAGTCGCCGTCCCAACCGCCGACGGCGTAGGCGTAGCGCCCGCACCAGCGGCAGAGGCCGACCGGCTGCGCGCCCTCATCGGTGCTCGGGGTCTCGCCGAGCCAGCCGCTCACGAAGGTGTCGAGGACGACGGGGTGGTCCGCGTTCTCGGCCTCGTCGGGGTGGGCCTGGTGGGTCGGGGCTGGGACGGTGTAGGTGCTCATGGCGTTGCCTCCTGTGTGGTTGATACCTCTATCCTCACTGATCTGCGCCCCAGGGTCCACCGCAGCGGGCGAGCCATTGAAGGGGGCGCTCGGCCCGCCTGGGCGCCCTGGTGGCGTGTCAGGGGCGCCCAGGGGCGCCAAGGGGCGATCACTCCCGGATCGGGTGTGGATCACGCCCCCTGGCGCCTGGGCGTCAGTCGGGGTTGACGATCTCGGTCGCCACCTCGCAGCCCGTGATGTCCAGGTGCAGGCGTGCCCGGGTGACCGCCACGTACAGCAGCCGGTACTCCTCGTCGGCCATGCGGTCGGCGGTGGGGAAGTCCCCGTGGAGCCGGACCGTGTCCCACTCCCGGCCCTTCGCCTTGTGGGCGGTGGAGACGACCACGTCGGCGTCCTCCTCCGACACGGTGGTGCTCACCGCCCGCAGGACCGTGGCGACCCCGTACTGGTCGATCAGCTTGACCATCGGGGCCAACTCGCCGCCGAGGACGTCCTCGCTGGCGTAGGCCTGCACCTGGGTCCAGGAGTCGAAGATGCACAGTTCGGGATGCGACGTCGGCTGTCCCGCCATCAGCGCCTCGGCTGCCTTGGCGAAGGACTCGATCTCCCCGGAGCCACCCACCAGGTGCGCCGTCCGCCCGGCGGCGACCTCCTGCAGCACCACGGCGACCGACCCGGCGTTCGTGCGGGTCAGGATGGCGTCGGGGTTCTCGGCGGTGTCCACCGTGCCGTCGGCACCCTTGCCCGTGAGCCGCAGGACGGCGGAGGGGATGCAGGCCAGCACTTTGTTCGCCACGTCGGCGATCTCGGGGCCGAACCGGAACGAGTTGGTGAGGTAGGCGGTGCTGTCGGCGGGGACCGTGCTCATGGCGTCCACCGCTCCCCGCCACTCGTAGATCGCCTGCTGGGCGTCGCCCACGAAGACGACCTGCTTGTCCTGCTGCTCCACCACCGACAGGAGCACGGGGCTGGCATCCTGCGCCTCGTCGAAGAGGATGAAGTCGCCCGGGATGACGGGCTGGCCGCGGTAGCCCAGTTCCCACAGCTTGAGGTAGTTGTCGTGGGTGAACCGCAACTCACCGTCGGTCCGCTGGATGTCCTCCCACGCCATGCTCAGGGCGTCGGCCAGGTGCTCCCGCACGATGTCCTGGTTCTCCCACGTCCGGTTGCCCTCGTCGTCGGGAAGGTCGATGCCCTTCACGTAGGGGAAGTGCTTTGCCTCGGGCACCCGGTCGGCCGAGTTGCAGAACGTCCCGATGGCCTTCATCACGTACCCGGCGAGAGCGGACGGCTGCAGGACCTTGGGTGCCCCGCCGACCTGGACGACGCAGGGGTCGATGCTCAGGCGGCGAGCGATCTCGGCGCTGGACTGGCGGCTGCTGTTGAGCCTCGCCCGGTAGTGCTTGCCGACCTGGCGGAAGGCGAGCGAGTGAGCGGTGCTGGCGGTGACGTTGCCGGGCAACTTGGCGGCGGCGTCGCGCACGATGGCCGAGTTGAAGGCGACGAAGGCGCCGGTGCGGGTCGTGCTCTTGGCGATCGCCACCAGCGTCGACGTCTTGCCGGTCCCGGCACCGGCCTGGACGGCGATGCTCTTGCCCTGGCGGAACAGGCTCAGCGCCGCTTCCTGCTCGTCGGTGAGGTCGAAGGACGGGCGGTCGGCGAGGTCGGCGACCTTGGGGGTCGGCTCGGTGCCGTTGTGGCAGGGCGAGCAGGTGACGGCCCACTTGGCGTCCCGGGTCGCCTTGACGGCGACGCCCTTGCCCGCGCCGACCGGCGTGGCGCAGGTGGCGCAGGAGCCGGCGTAGCGGTTGGGGGTCAGGACCTTGAACGGGGTGGTCATGGCGGTGATCTCCTTCGTGTGGTTGAGGGGGTGCTTCATGCACCTATCCTCACCTGTCCGGGCGAAAGAGACCACTGACCAGGACAAACGCGATGAACCCGCAGGTCAGGGGCGTGCAATCCGAGGGCGATCAGTGAGACGGACCGCGCCCTGGCGGGGTGGGGTCAGATGCCGTGGGCCATCACCTTCGGGAGGTTGTCCGAGAGGTAGCGGTTCGGCTTGCTGGTGGCGACGCCTCCCTGGGGGCGGTTCCGCGTCGGAGCGTTCGACACGAAGACCTCGGAGCCGTCCCGACCCTCGAAGACAAGGAACTTGTGGTTGGTCGCGTAGATGCGACCGCCGGGTGGCCCGTTGCCCTCGTGGACCCAGTACGCGTAGTTGGGGCTGAGGCCCGCGCCGGCGATGACCGTGCAGACGAGCCCGGTTTCGCTCTCCGACATGCGCTTGACGATGCTGGCCTCGAGCCGGGCCTCGTCGTCACGTGTCTTCTTGGTGGTGAGGATCTGCGTCTGCGCCAGGTGGATGAGCATGTCCCCCCGGCGGGTGAGCGACGAGAAGACCGCACCCTTCGGTCCGCGCAGCAGCTCGGCCATGCGCGCGCCGTCGATGATGAGCCGCGCTGCCATCAGAACGTCCCGTCGATCGAGCACCCGGCTTGGAACTCGACGGCGATCCTGGAGCCGGCAAGCCCCCCTTCCGGGCCGACCGATGTCAGTGGGCCGTAGGCGAACGGCGTGCCGTAGGTGACAAGCAAGGACTCGGACCGGATGGTCTGGACAGCAGCGAGCAGGAGTGCGGCATCGGTGCTGACCGCGACGGCGTCGGCGTCGAGCTGCGCGGTGGTGGGGATGCCTCCCTGTGTACCGGCCCCAGTCACCACATGCACCTTGCGCACCAGCGTGATCGAGAAGGTGTAGTAGAGCAGGACATTGAACGGCGTCACGGACTCGGTGACGTCGTGGCCCGGCATCCCGAGCGGCACGGTCAGCCAGTTCACGGTCAACTGGTCGTCGTCGTAGGCCAGCAGCGCGCCAGGGACGAACCCGACGCGCGTGGGCTCCTGCCACGGGACACCGGCGACGGTCGCCGAGTTCAACTGGACCAGGACGGCGTCCAGCAGGGCGTGCGCCGCCGTGGCGATCGGCAGAGGCTCGACCGCGCCGAGCTCCGGCATCGTCAGCTCGCGGCGCGAGCGCGGAGGTCCGCCAGGTGCTTCGCCTGCTGCCAGGCCGCGAGGTCGGCAGCCGTGCCCACCGGCGGCGACACCTGGTGGGTGATCTCCCGCACCAGCGCGTCGAGGTCGGCGGCGACCAGGTGGAAGCCGTTGCGGGCATCGCCGAGCAGGGTGCCCACCCAGCCGTTCGCCAGGTGCCAGAGCGGGAAGGTGGACGTCCCCACCATGAAGGGATCACCGGGGACCCACTCGCCTTCGAGCGCCTGGGCCTCGAGCACGGCGTTGGCCGCGGCGACGTCGGCGCTTGCGGCGATGCGTTCGCGCAGGTCGCCGTCCGAGTGGCTGTCCACCCAGGCCGCTTCGGCGTGGCGCTCGTCGGGACCGAGCCGGGCATGAGCGGCGGCAAGCATGGCGACCGTGGCCTCATCGGCACCGGCCCGGCGGTAGCGGGCGGCGCGGAACGAATCGTCGATGTCCGGGGCGTGGGGGTCGCTGCTGAGAGTTGCGTCCATGGTGGGTCTCCTGTCGCTGTCGGTGTCGATGCTACGCGGATCAGTTGCCGGACGCTGGCATCCTGCGGGCACGCCCGACGTCGGGCGACCACACCAGGGACGGCAGGCGGGCGCCCGTGGGGTTGGCCCACCGGATGAAGATGTCGCACGACCAGATGCCCGTGAGTCCGTCCTTCAAGAAGTCCATGACGTCGACCACCGACACGCTGACCCCCTGGCGACTGATCGACGTGATCCGCTGGGGAAGGCTGTTCGCCTGGTTGAGCGCGTTGAGCACCAGTTGGACGGCCAGCACGGAGGCAGCGTTGACGCCGAGCTGTGGCGGCGCCACGCCGTAGCGGTAGGTCACCGAGAACGTCCCCGGCTCCGTGTCAGGCAGGTCGAGCAGTTGGTTCACCGGCCAGCCGTACCGCTCGGTGGGGGTGGCGCTGGCGCTGGGCCGGCGGCGGACCAGCGTGCGGCGATCCTGGACGTAGTACTCGTTCGGCGGGATCACGATGCCGTCGATCTTCACGAGGTCGATGCCGGTGACCGGGTAGCCGTAGAGCTCGACCTCGGATGGCTTGGACGTGCCGAAGTAGTTGACCGCCCCGGACCCCGGCATCCCGTAGGCGGTCGTCGCCTGGCCGGCGGTCTGGTAGCCGTTGGGCACCCCGCGGTGACCGAACCGGGTGTCGATGTCCGTGGGCCGCGCCACCGGACGCACCGTCACCGGCCCGGCGGCACCTGTGTACTGACGACCCGACAGACCGTAGAGGCACTCACTCGCGGCCATCGCCATGTCCGCGGCCAGCTCGGCCGACACCGTGAAGTCCGCAAGCGCTGGTGCCTGCAGCACGTCCGACGCCTTCACCCACGGGACGTACGGCCCGGTCCGTGGCTCGTCGAGCGTGCTGGTCATGGTGCGAGGCTACCCGGCCCCGCGACCTACGCGGTGGCCGGGATCGGAGAGAGGCCGGCGGCGGGCAGCGTCGTGCGGGCAGCCCGTGTGTACTGGGCCACCTTGGTCGAGTCGAACTGCCAGTCGCCGAACGGCCCGGCGCCCCAGTTGGGGTTCTCGAACGCCTGCCCCATGTAGGTGTTCTCGAGGATCGCCGCCTGGAACGTGCGGGTGTCCTCGCGCAGGTTGCGGACTCCGGGGAGCGCCCAACGGAAGTAGGACAGCGGCGAGGTCTGCGACCCGTTGAGGATCGCCTTGCCCCAGAACTCGAGCGACACGCCGTTCGGGTTGCCCACGATGCCGAGCGAGGCGAACTGGTAGCCCGTGTCGGTGCCGGGGCCGGCCGCGGAGTTGGTCGCCGGCAACGCCCCGGACGGGACGAGTGCCCCGGTGTCCGTGAAGTTGACCGACGTCGTCTGCGCGAGGAACTGTTCGCTCCCGGCGATCCGCCCGTACCAGCGGTAGTAGACCGCCCCGGTGACGGCGGTGGCGACCAGCGCCACCGACCCGGTGGTCCCAGTGGTCGTCGCCGTCGCGGCGGGCGAGGCCACCGTCTCGCCGTACTGGTTCGCCGCGGTGACCTTGTACGAGTACGTCCCCGCCGCGAGGGTCCCGGCCGAACCGGCGGTCGCCGTCGGTGCGACCGGCGTCGTCAGCGCCGCCGACGTGTCGCTGAGCAGCGTGCCCCCCGCCAACATCTGGTGCAGCTGGGGGTCCGGCGTGGAGAGTTCGAGCTGCACCGTGTAGTACTTCGGCATGTCGCCATGCTTGAAGTGCGATGCGATGTCCCCGTTGGCGTTGACGGTCACCAGGTCGACGCCGGTCTCCTCGGCCGGGGCGAACGAGCACTTGAGGAGCTGGTTCGTGGTGAGCGTGTTCGATCCCACGGCGGGGAAGCCGTTGACGTCGAGCGTCGTGACACGCATGACTTCGGCAAAGACTTCCTGTGCTCCGTCGGGCTGGCTCGGCATGAGGGGTGCTCCTTGTCTTCAGTGGTGATCAGGTGGCGAGAGCCACACGGCAGCAGGCGAGGCGGGCGTTGTCCCAGGTGGCCGCGGCGAAGCGCTGCGCACGGATGCGCACGATGTTGGGGTCGCCGAAGTTCCCCCGGTCGAGGGACTCGGCGAACGTGGTGGCCGTGACGGTGGGGTCGTCCAGCCGGACCGACACCAGGTCGGTCGCGTAGATCCACGCGTTGCCGGCTCCGGGGTCGGCGTTGGCGTTGCCGATAGGGCCGGTCGCGCCGGTCGTCGGGTAGCCGCTGCCGGGGACGATGATGTTGTCCATCACGGAGAGCAGCAGCGCACCGACCCGGCGGGCACCCAGCAGGTTCGGGCTCGTCTCCGGGGCGACGTGGAGCATCCCCTGTCCGCCCAGGCCGGTGTTCGCCAGGTAGTCCTCGAGGATCTGGACCCCTCGGGTGATTGACGGCACGGTGCCCGGCGTCAGGTCCGTGGCGGGCGAGCCGGTGCCGCCGTAAGTGGAGGCCGGCGATCCCATGCGCAGGTACGCGTTGAGCGACGGGCCGTCGGCCTGGTACATCGGACCCGTGAGCGCGTTCTGAGCGAAGGCGCCGTTCCACAACTCGGCCTCGATGGCGTGTGGCGTGGCGGTGTCGAGCAGCCGGAGCGCCCGGCCCGTCCAGTCGCGCTCCTCCCACCCGAAGGCCGGTGCGATGTCGGCGACCTGGATGAGGAACGGGACGAAGCCGACCTCGGGCAGGTTGCCACTCGGTCCGGCGAGGGTCGGGGTGGCTGCGCCCGTGTCGGTGAACGCCTGCGCCCCGGCGGCGACGTTGCCGATGAGCGACAGGCGGTTGACTGAGTCCCGGCCGTAGATGTTCACGGTGACGGTGCCGGCGACGTCCGTCCACGCCAGGGCCACCGACCCCGTCGTTCCCGCGGCGATGGTCGCGGTCAACTGGACGGGGGTGCCCTGACCGCCCGCTCGATCGACCGGGACGATGAAGTAGGTGTAGGCACCGTGGGCGTTCGTCAGCGTGCCACCGGCGTTCGACGGCGTGGCGCTGGCCAGGGTCGCCGGGCCGAGGGAGCCGGGCGACAGGTAGGGCAGGTCGCTCTCCTGGGCGATGGCGTCGGCGATGCGCGCGGCGTACTGGTTCTCGGGGGCGTAGGCGAACCCGGAGGTCCAGCGATCCCGCTTCGAGGTCGCCGGGAAGACGGAGGTCGGCAGGGACTCCGGTGTGACGCCCGCGGCCTGCTCCGCCTGCTTGAGCTCGAGGTCGTCCATGACCCCGACGGAGGCCACCAGCGCGTTGCGGAACTCGGTCATCTCGGCCCACACCGGCTGCCCACCTGGCAGGAGGTCGACCACCCGCCGACCGCGCTCGGCGTCGAACCGCTCGCGCAGGGGAAGCCCGGCGGCGACCAGCGCCGGTCCGTCCCCAGGACCGAACGTGTTGGTCTCGAGGTCGGGCATGAGCGCGCTGGCGCACAGGTTCAGTTGCGGAGGCTTCGGCGGCGGCGGGGAGCCGACCGGTGCGAGCTGGCGGTTCGTGTAGGCCATGAGTTAGGTCCAGTCCCCCCGGCCCCGGACCCGTGCCGACAAACCACCACCGAGGGGTGAGCCGGCACGGGCCGAGGCCGCGAGGTCGATGAGCACGGAGCGCTACTCCTTGTAGGAGGTGGCGGCGACGGTGCCGGTGCTGCCACCGGTCGGGAGGATCGTGCTGTGCACCTGGTAGCACTCGAGCCCCCGGAAGGCGACCGCCTCGAACGTCTCCACGAAGGTCTCGTAGTCGTTCGTGGCGTCGAGCAGCGAGTCCCGCACCACCCCGAGGTCGAGCCGCCCGCCGTCGAGGAACTGGAACGTCCCCTCGACGTAGAGCAGCCACGACAGGATGAACGCACCGTTGGTCGTCTGGCCGGGCCACTGGGGCGCGGCTCCCGAGGTCCCGAGCACCGGGAAGAACTGGTCGGTGATGGCCTGGCCACCCGTCCCGTAGGTGCCGGCCTTGAGGCCGTCCAGCGTCCACACGACGTTGATGCCCCGAACCTTGAACCAGTCCTCGATCTGCGCGTCCGTGATGGCCAGGACGTTGATCGAGCCGGAGTTGTCGTGCGCCGTCTCACGGGCGAGGTCGGCGCGCAGGACGCCCTTCGCCCACTCGGGGAACACGACGGTGAACGCCGCACTCCGGGGGATCCGGTGGCTGTAGACGTACTGCTCGATGAGCAGGTCCACCGAGGCCAGGATGTCCCGGGTGGCCCCGAGGTACTGGGCCGGGACGACCTGCTTCGAGTTGTCGTACATCTGCGTCAGCAGTTCGAGCTCCGCCTCCCGGGCCGAGACGGCGATCGCCTGCTGGGTGTTCGCCGCCACCTGCTCGGGTGCGAACCGGGACTCCATGTTCCCGAACTGCACCCGGGTCGGGATGGCGTTCACGTAGACGACCTGCTCCGCACCGCAGGCCACCGTCCACACCGGCTTGGTCGCTCCGGCGGGGTTGGCGTCGGTGGCCTCGGTCCAGATGCCGACCGACGTCCCTGCACCGGACGCGGTGCCCTGCAGCGACGGCGTGCCGATGTCGGGCGGGGTCACGAAGCGCACGCCGCCTCGGGTGGCCTGGAACGCCGGCAGCGCGTCCCGCAGCGGGCGGTCGGCGGTCGTCCACGTCGGCACGGCGTAGTCGACGTTCACCGGGAGGCAGATGCCGCCGGTGGCGACCAGAGCGCCGGTGGCGTCGTAGCGCCCGGCGTCGATGCCGCAGACCCGGTTGATCCGCCGGGTGTTCTCGTCGGCGTCGGAGCCCAGCACCCGGTCCTCGGGGTACTTCCACTCGACCGACGCCACGAGCGCGCTCGTGAAGTCGTGGCTGGTCTGCAGCCGCATGAGCTTGTCGCTCATCGCCTGGGCCAGCGCGTCGGCGGAATCGAACTCCTCACCGGGGGCCACCCGGGGGATGCCGGCGGCGGCGACGATCGTCGCCCCGTAGGCGGAACCCGACGGCTGCTCGGGCGACGGCGTGCCGCGCTGCACCTGGGCCATGCGGGGCACCATGCCTCCCGCCGGGGTGCCGCGGGGTGCCGGCGGGGTGGTCGATGCGGCCACCGCTTCGGGCAGCAGCGGCGACTCCTCGGGGGTCGCGTCTCCGGCGGGCGTCTCGCCCTCGCCGGTCGGCTGGTCGCCCTCGGCCTCGCCGGTGGGCTGTTCGCCTTCGCCCTCGCCGGTGGGAACCTCGACACCCTCCTCGGGCGGGTTCCGCAGTTCCTCGGCCCGGTCCCGGATCTCCTGGAGCCGCTGGGCGTCGGCGGCCTCGCGCTCGGCCCGCACCTTGACCTCGCCGGCATGGGCCTCGAGCGCCTCGAGCAGCTTGCTCATCTTGGCGATCGTGTCCGCGGTCGGGGCGGCCTCGTCCTTGTCGACCTCGTCGTAGGTCGAGTCGACGAGCGTGCGCAGTTCGGCGAGCTCGTCGGTCGAGAGGCTGGACAGGTTCTCCAGCAACTGTGCGATGCGTTCCATCGGGTCCATGAGGATGTGCTCCTTGCGCGTGTGCGGTGGCTCTGCTTGGCGGGCGACCGGGCGCTATGACCCTGCATCTGCTGGTTGGTGAGCCCGTGGGCTACACCTGTCTGGCGATGAGTCTGCACCGGGCGTCAGCCCGATGCAAGCATCCTCATCACGCGATGGCGGCTCGTCGGGATCGAAGGTGGTCTCTCGCCAACTCGAAGACGGGCTGCGACGCGGCCTCGATGGCGGCGAGCCGCTGTTCGATGGTGGGCGGATCGGCCGGTGTCTCGGGCATCGAGAACAGTGGAACGCCGGCGGCGATGAGGCTCGTCACGCGACCCGTGGTCTTGTCCTGGGTCGCCTTGACCATCGGGAATCCGGCGTGATTCACGAACAAGACGTTGCACAGTTCGCGGCCGGCACCGAACGGGCGCCAGTCGCCCGATGGCGGGTTCGCCCGCATCGTGAAGACCTGCTCCTCGCTGGCCGACGGGTGGAGCGATCCCGCCACCCACACGCCGAACTCGTCCTCGCCGGCCCGCACCAGCGCGGTGCACAGCCCGGAGTTGTCGTAGTGCGCGACCGCCTGGGCGTAGGAGTACCCCGGCGTCGTCGGCGCGTGGCCGGTGTCGGCGGTCATGCGTCCGACGCCGATCAGCTCGCCCTCGGCCGTCAGCACCGAACCCGTGCCGTGGAACGCTGCGTAGTCGGTGCGCGACCGCGGAGCGAGGACACACTGGCCGTTGTTGAGGAAGTTCGGCGACTGGTGGCAGACGCCCCACTGGGCGATGTGGCCGAACACCCGGCCGTGCTCGTCGATCGTGATCGGACAGGCGAACTTGCCGCTCGGCTTGCCCGTCTTCGGGTCGAGCGTCTCGTGCAGCCGCTCGTCGCCGGGGACGAAGCCGGGGTTGGCGAACCACTCTGCCGGCGGGTGGAGCAGCGACGCGGCGTCGAAGCCACCGGAGGCCACCACGGCGTACTCGGTGTTCTCGTCCGGGGAACAGGGAAGGCACGGCTGCTCGTCGACGAAGTGGATCGCCATCGAGGCACCGTCGGGCGCGGCCGGAAGCTCGGCGTCGGGAACGTCGGACCCGTCCCCGAGCACGATGTACGCACCGGCGAACGCGGCGAAGGGGCAGACGGTCATGCCCAGGATCTCGCCTTCGACCAGGTGCTCCATGACCGGGAGGTCGAACACGTCATCGGTCGGCGCCACCGTGGGGTCGGCGGTGATCTGGACCTGGGCGGAACCCACGTCGATGGAGACGCCGAGCCGACCCATCTGCTCGAGGATCGCGGCGAACTCCATGCCGTCGTCGGTCATCAGCAGGTGTCCGGCGGCGGTCCCCTTGGCGCCCTCGCGCGTGATCGTCTCGATCCGACCGATCAGCACGGCGGGGTCGTTGGGCGACATGCCGCTGGGGTCGTGCGGGCTGGTCTTGAGCCCCATGAGGGGAAGGGGTGGCGTGCGCCAGGTCAGCCCGGCGGCGTCGGCCGACGGCGCGTCGATCATGCGGCCGTCACCGGTGGGCGCGTTCTCGAGCCATGCCACGGGGATCGTGAACGGCGGGCCGGTGGTGACCTCGGGCATGGGGTCCAGCGGCGGCAGGGCCGGAGCCGGCGCACCCTGCACGGGTGGTGCCTGCGCGGCCGGCTCGGTCGCGGGAGCAGGAGAGTCCCCCGGAGCGAACGCCTGGGCACCCACAGCCGCGGCCGCGGCCTTGGTCTCCGCTGCGTCGTCCGGCGCCGGGGGGCCACCCGCGTTGCTCTGGCCGTCGTTCGCCCCGGTCCCGCTGTCGGCCGGGTCGTCGACCTGCTGGCCCGCCGGGATCATGCCGGGGCAGTTGCACCCGGGGGTCGTGCAGGCGCCGGAGTTCTCCCCGAGCTCCGCGTCGTCGGCATGCACACCGCCCGTGTGCCCGCAATCCGGGTTCTGGCAGATCTCGGTTGCCTCGATCGCACCCGGTCCCGGCCCGTTGTCGTCAGCGTCGTTCGGGATGCCCTCGGCGCTCCCCGGCGTCGCCCCTGGTGCGTCGGCCAGGGCGGTCGCGGTGGTGGCGAGCGGATCGGCATCCTGCGGGCTGCTCGGAGCCGGAGGGGCGTCCGGTGCCGGGGTGGCGGCAGGCGGCTCCGGCGACTCGCTGGCGGCGCTGTCCGCGGCCTGGGCGCCCTGCAGCGTCTTCGCCAGCGCCTCGAGCTGGTCGATGTGCGACTGGACGACCGCGTCCTCGCCGGTGCCGTTGCCCGGATCCTTCGCCTGCTGCTTCTTGAGCGCGTCGATGTCCGACAGGAGGTTGGCGATCAGCACGTCCATCCCGGCGTCCACTTCGGCATCGCCCGTCGAGCCCTCACCGCTGGCCGGTCGAGCACCGTCGGCCGGAGGAGCCGCCGCGACGACCGCGGCCACCTTGACGTCGGGGTCTCCGGCGAGCTTGTGCCCACACTGGTCACAGAACGACGCGTCCGTGTCGTTGACCTTCTCGCAGGCGGGGCAGGTAACGATCTCGTCCGGGTCGGCGTGGTAGGGCACCGGCTGGTAGTCGGCGCCGGCAGGCTTCCCACCCACCACCACGTCGTCCGATCCCGCCAGCTTGGTCCCACACTGGTCACAGAACGACGCGTCGGCGTCGTCCATCTTCTGACAGGTGGGGCACTTCACGGTCTCGTCGGGGTCGGCGTGGTACGGCGCCGGCTCGAACGGCGTGCCGTTGCCGCCGGTGGGTTCGCCGTGCCCTTCGGCGGGCGGTGCGGCCGCGGCGACCGCGTCCTTGGTCGTCTTCGACGCCGCGCTCTCATCCTTGAGCGACCCGTCCTTGTTCCAGTTCTCCGGGATCTTCGACGCGCAGTCCAGTGAGTTCGCCCGCTTGATGATGTGGGCGCGCACGGTGTCGTGGTCCGCCCCGGCCCGACCGACAGCGTGGATGGCGGTGTCGACCGAGTTGTCGCCCTCGCAGGACAGGATCGGGTAGGACCCGTCGGGCATCGCCGCGCCCGACGCGGCAGCCTTGTCCCGCTCCTCCTGGGTGATGAACGACCAGTACGGCTCCGCCCCGAGACGCACCCGTGCCGCCTGGGTGACCTGGGCGTAGTTGACGCTCAGCGCCACGGCGGCGGTCAGCGGCCGGCGATCGGCGTGGAACTGCCGGATGATGTCGTCACGGGTGGTGAGTCGGGTACCCATTGGCTCAGTCTGCTCCATGTGTCGGTGAGGTGCGCGGATCGGGTGTCACTTCGGGGTCGAGGCTGCGGGCTGTTCGGGCAGCGCACCCGGGGCGACGGTGAGCGCTGCGAGGTCGACGTGACCGACGAGCTGGAACTTCGGCGGGAACCGGAAGCCGGGTGACATGGGCTTGTCCTTGTCCGGCATGGTCATCCTCCTGGTGGGAGCACAGTGGCCTCGACGACCAACTGCGCACGGAGCTCGTCGTAGCGGGCGGCGGTGATGGCGAAGCGGGTTCCCCGTGCCAGCACCAACTCGTTCTCGTCTTCGACCGGGGTGCCCACCGCGTACTTGAACAGCGGAGCGGCGGGCGTGCCCTGGGGGACGTTGACCACCATTCTGACACCGCCATCGAACTCTGCGCCGTGCGGGATGACCGACGTCGAGACGTAGGCCGGGTCCGAGTAGACGCTGCCTGGTAGGGACTCGACGAGCGCCTGTGGGTCGGCCTCGCCGAAGACCGAAGCGGTGTCGGGCATCGTGCGCTCGACCACCACCGCCGACGGCGTGGGCTCCATCATGCCGTCGAGCGTGGCCTTCATCTCCCGGACGACGTCCCCCACCACGTCGGGGTCGAGGTCCTGTTCGGCGGCGAGGTCATCGACGGTGGTCTCCCCGCGCAGGTAGGCGTTCAGGTCCATGCTGCTGCGCAGGTACGTGTCGGCATCGGCTTCGGACGCTTCGGTGCGGTCGCGGAAGCCGGCACCGAACTCGTCCAGGTGGTCGCCCATGTCCGTGCTGTAGTCCTGCTGCCCCACCGCGGCCAGCTGGTTCGTGAAGTCCTCCGTCTCGGCAGCCATGCCCTCGTCGGGGGCCGTGGCCGTCGTGACGCCGGATCCCGGCTCCCACAGGGTCGAGAAGTCGCAGGAGCACCCGTTGTGGTCGCCCGGGAAGTAGTAGCCGTTCTCCGGGAACCCGCTGCTGTTGGCCAGCACGCGGTCGTCGAAGCTGGAGAAGGTGACGCCGTCCAGCGCCTCGTGTGGCTCGAAGGGGCGCGAGGTCGGACCGTGGACCCACTCGTAGGTCGCGATCTGCGCCGCGCCGCTCTCCGTGAGCAGGGATGTGACGGCCTCGCCGTTGCCGATCTGGCCCAACGTGACGGCGGCGTAGGCCTCCCCCGGAGACTCCCCGACCGCGGTGGCCTTGGCGACATCCACAACGTCGCCGGCAGCGACCACGATCGGGTCGTCCTCCTGGTCGACCGGCGGTCGTCCCCCGGCGATCGCCAGCGCGCGACGCACGGCTCCCACGGGAACGATCGTGTTCGGATCGAAGGTGACGGCATCGACGGGGTCGCCGTCCTCCGTGAAGAGCAGCCGCTCGGCGATCTCATTGAGCTCCTGCTCGAACGCGGCCCATGCCGGCGCGATGGCCTTCGCGAGCTGGTCGGCGGTGGCGGTGAACATCGCGTGGTCGTCGGGGAAGCTCCCCATCGCCTGCACGACCTTGAGCACCTGGTGCTGGGCGGTACGGGTCCAGCCGGTGAACTGGCTGCGGAGTTCGGACCAGTCCGCGCCGGTGAGCGCTTGCGCCGAGGCAAACCCGAGGGACGCCACCAGGCTTTCGCCGAGCATGCTGGCGACAAGGCGGTTGGGCAGGCCGTCGATGCTGGCGAGCGCCGCGGCCGTGTCGATGCCGCGCCGGGTGTCGGCGCCGCGGAACTTGCGGTCGCCCAGGCGAGTGCGGAGCTTGGCACCCGAGCGCTCGAGGACCCGGGTCATGGCCGCGCACGCGGCGACCTGGATCCGAGAGCGCAGGTCGGCGTCGATCTGCGTCAGCTTGCGGGAGTGCTTGACGAACGCGTCGGTGATCTGTGCCTTGAAGACGGCATCGCCGGGAGTGGCCAGCGCTGCGGGAGCACCGACCGCCAGGCCCGTGCCGCTCGCTGCGGGTTCTGGCGCCGTCTCGCCACCCAGGGGGGTGCCGCCCGGCGGCGTCGGGTCGCTCGGTGATGTCGGCCCGGGTGCCGGCGGCGTCGGGTCGTCGGGGACCGGCTCCTCGCCTTCGGGGCCGATGCCCGGGATCTCGCCCGTCTTCTTGATCGGCGGGAACTCGAGCGACGGGTCGACCTGGTGGAAGATCGCCTCCACCATGTTCGGCGGGAACACCCGGGTCCGCTGCAGCATCCGGAACTCGACCTCGAGCGATCCCGGCTCGTCGTCCCTCGTGAAGCCACCAGCGGTGCGCAGCGCCTCGTTGCTGATGGCGTAGCGGTCGTGGAGCAGCACGGCGTTCGCCATCGGGTCCGGCTTGGAGATGAGGTCGACCGGGTTGTACCAGATGCAGGCCCGGTCCACCCAGTACTTCTCGATGCCGGCGGCGGTCAGCCAGGTCCGGAGGTAGGCGACGGTCATCGCGTCCACCTGTGCGATGACCTGGGGCTCGATGTGGTGGCGGAACGTGTCGTCGCTGACCAGCCAGGCGCCCCAGTGGTTCGGGTCGCTCATGCCTTCGAGCACTTCCCGCGGGACGTCCAGCCCGGTTGCCAGCCGACCGATGGCCTCGGCGCGCAGCTCGATCGCCATCGCCGAGTACGGCCGGTCGATCACCAGGTGGTCCAACGCCGCCAGCGACTCCGGCTCGCCGCTGATGATGATCGGCACCACGGCACTTGCCACGCCGTCATCCGAGAGCGGGGTCATCAGGGCTTCGGCGAAGCGCCCGAACCACGACTCACCCTCCGGGTCCCTGTTGTCCTCGAGCACGGTCTCCATGCGCAGGCCCTCGGGGACCTTCATAATCCCGCCACCGGCCAGCCGGCTTCGGGCCGTGGACCGGACGTCACGCGAGAGCAGCAGCAACTCCTCGGCGATGTCGAGCAGCGACCGCATCGGCGAGGTCGCCATCATCGAGAACCGCCAGTGAGGGACCCACATGCGAGCCGCGTACGTGGTCGCCGGGTCGAGGTCGATCCAGCCGAGCGTGCCCTGCGGGTCCAACGGGACCTCGCGGAGCTTGTACGTGTCGTCGTAGATTTGGAACTCGTCGACGCTTCGGATCTTCCAGGTCTCCTCGCCGTCGAGCGGGTCGTTCATGCCGGTGAGGTAGCACTCACCCGTCACACCGAACTGGTACGACAGAGACTTCTGGATCGGGCTGATGGCCTGGCGCCCGACGCCGAGGGCTGTCATCGCCTGCTGGGTGCAGTCGATGACACCTTGCGGCACACCGGGGACCTCGTGGATCGGAATCGGCGGGCCGTCGGGCTCGTCCGGGTTGACCAGCGCCGGGAAGTACCGCATCCGGCTCGATGCGTTCGAGAGGAAACGGTAGGCGAACGAGAGCTCGGGGAGGTTGTCGACATAGGCGGCTGCGTCCTGCTGCCACCCCTGGCGCAGCACACGGAGCCGGCGTGCCTCGGTCTTGTTCGTGAGGTCGATCGGGCGGGCCGACGCCACCAGCGGCCGATGCTCGACACCGGGCCGCTCACGGGCCTGCTGCCTGCGCAAGAACGCGCGGTTGCGGGGACTGAGCGCCAGATCGGTGCCCGCCACTACGACCTCGCTGCCAGGAGGCCGGCGACCGCGGACAAGGTCAGGACGTAGGCCACGTACTTCCATTCGGTCGGGGCGAGAGCGGTGAGCAGCACGACGACGCCGGCGATCCACATCGACACGCACCAGGCGCAGGTCACGAAGTCGAACCAGCCGGTGCCCAGGTGCTCGAGCACCCAACGCCGGGGTCGGTCAGTGATGATGTCGGCGGTGACGAGACGGGTGAGCCGGAACACGGCCAGAGCGTCGATCACCAACCACAGCACAGGCGTGAGCGTGAAGGCGATCATGGTGGCCCCGATGCTATCCGGCAGCGGTGTCCGTGGCGGGGAAGGTCAGGCGGGGGAACCATGGAAGCCCGCGGTACCGAAGGCGAAGATCCCTCCGTCGGCCCCGAGCAGCCAGTAGCCGCCGCCGTTGGGGTGGAGGGCGATCGAGACCACCGGGGCGTTCAGCGGCTTGCCTCCCATCGCGCCCTCATACTGCGCCGTGCCGAAGCAGAACACGCCGCCGTCGGTCGCCACCATCACCAGGCCCCGGCCGTCCGGCGTCCCGACGGCGTCGATGATCGGGGCGTTCAGGTGCGCTCCCGCGAGCGAGCCGAGGAACGGCGCGTCGCCGTAGGCGAAGGTGCCACCGTCGGCTGCGACCTCCGTGTACCCGTTGCCGCTGGGCGTGTGCACGATCGCCACCGTGGGGGCGTTGAGGTTGCCGAACTTGCCCGACAGCGGCTTGGTCGTCCACTGGGGCGGCGGGCCGGATGGCGCCGGGGTGATCCCGAACACGGAGTCGAAGTCCGCGGCGGAGCCGGTCCACTCGCTGAGGTCGACCGGCCCGCTGACGCCATCGACCGTCGCGGTGCTGGTGAACTGCCAGCAGTCGCCGAAGCCCGGCGCCTTGCCGTACTGCGCCGGGAAGAGCAGCGCCCGGACGCCGCGGGGCAACGTGGACGCCGAGCCGTAGTCGAGCTCCTGGCCCGGCCAGAGGTTGAGCGCCGCCAGGAAGGCGTCCTGCCATGCCTGGTCGGTGCTGGTCTCCGAGTCGAGCATGCGGGCCTTGGAGCCGGCGACCGAGACGAAGTGGCGCGCCTCCGTGGCGGCGTCGCCGAACTCGGCGAAGTGGTAGCCGATGGTCGGCACGCCGACGGCGGCGAAGCCGGCGGTGTCCTGGCCGTAGTACGGGTTGATGTAGGTCGTCCCGTCGGTCGCCTTGACCATGACGCCGGTCACGCCAGCGGCCTTGACGGCGGCGTAGTCGATGCCGGCGCCGTTCGGGTGGTTGTTCGAGGACAAGTCGAGGAGCACGTCGCCGATGCTATGGCGCGTGGGCGGGCGTCGGGTGGATCACCCTACTTCCGGCGATGATGCGCGGCGTGGTGCGCTGCCTTGTGCGCGGCCTTGTGGGTCGCCTTCCGTGCAGCCTTGGCGCGCTTGTGGACCTTGGGCACCTTGTGTGTTGCGGACCTCTTGGAGTGGCTGGACCTCGTCATACTGCCTCCCAGGTTCCGTTCCGAATGAAGCCGTGCGCTCCGCAGCCCTTCGGCGGGACGCAGAAGATCGACGGTTCGACGTGCAGCGGTTCTCGGTCGACGAGCGTCCAGCCGGCGCCGCCGAGCGGCAGCATCACGGTCAGCCGCCGACCGGGGTTCTCCGTCCAGTGGAACGCCCTCGGGCACCAGTGGGACCACCAGACGTGCTCGCCGTCCTCATCGAGCCAGAACGTCGGCGGGCCGGTCTCGTCGTCGGTCACCAGGCCACCGGCGGATCGAGCGCCTTCAGCGGCGAGCCGCAGCCGCACCCGGAGTCCTGTGCCACGAATACCGGGCCCAGGGCCGTGTCGAACCGGAGTTCGCCGGCACCGAGCGTGTTCCGGCTCCGGGTAGGTGGCTCCGACGTGTACGGCTCGTCGAGCACCACCTGTGGCGTCTTCCGGTCCGGCGCTGCGTAGACGATGATCCGCCCGTCGGTGACGAACGCCCGTGCCGCCAGGTGGTGCCCGCCCGAGCGCGGCAGCGAGACCTCGGCAGGGAAGACGTCGCGCAGCAGCACTACTCGACCACCGTCACGAACAGGTCCCGGGTGATCGTGTCGAGCGCCGGTGCCGGTTGGAAGATCGCTCGGAGCCGGTAGGTCGCGCCGACGGCCATGCCGTCCGGCGTCGGGTCGACGAGCTGCTCGATCACGGCGGGCACTCCGGCGGCGTTGTCGACCACGATCGCCGCGTGCGTCAGCGTCACCGCCGCTCCGGTGTCGATGTTCGTCATGGCGATCGAGTTGAGGATCGCGTGCTCGCCTGCGGCGAGGTCGAGCGTGACGTCGATCGCCAGCGTCCGGCGCGACGTGATCGACAGGCCGGTCGTCGGCGGGTCGAGCGCCGTGTAGTCACTGGTCATGGAGGCTCCTCATCACTTGGCCGACTGAAACTCAGTCGGGTCCGGGACCGAGTAGAACCGGGTCGTGACCGGGACCGACTCGAACCGGGTGGTCACCGGCACAGCGTAGAACCACTCGATCGGCACCGTCGGCGCGTCGATGATCGAAAGGATCCGGACGCTGCTCGTGCTCGTCACCGAGACGGCGACGTCTCGCAGCATGGCGGCGACCAGGTGGACGGCCGAGGACGCCGCGGCGCCGACGGCGACCGTCCCCGTGCCTGCCGGGCGCCCCGTCAGTGACGACGTCGCCCTGGCCGTGAAGGCGAACGATCCGGTCCCGGCGAGCGCCAGGCGCACGGCGCCGGTCGAGCGGACCGCCGTCGGGACGGCTCCGGTCGACGGGAACGGCAAGAGCCGGAGCGCCGAGCTGGCGGCGATCGAGAGCGAGACGCCTCCGGCCTTGGTCGGCGACAGGCGGACATTCGACGCGGAGTGGACGGCGACTCCGGCGGCGCCGGTCCCCGAGAGCTTCGGAGCGACGTCCGACGTCGAGGTCACGGAGACGGCGATCCGTCCGGCTCCGGCGGTGGTGAACGCCACGTCCGACGTCGAGCGGACCACGACCGACGCCGCGCCGGTCGCCGCCGTGCCAAGCGTGACCGCCGACGCGCCGGAGACGCCGACGCCGAACGACCCGGTTCCGGCGAGGGCCGGTGCGACCGAAGACGTCGAGCGGATCGTCAGCCCGCTCACCGTCCCGAAGATCGTCGTGACGCCTCCGGCGAGCGGGACCGCGCCGAGCTGGAACGCTCCGAGCTGCGAATACTGGGTGAACGGAACCGAGGCCGCGTGCTGCGGGGCACCGCCGAGGCTCGACGCTCCGAGCGGCGAGGCGCCCATCGCCATTCCTGCCATTGGTCAGCCTCCTAGATGGCGATCCACGTCACGAAGAAGTTGTAGTTGGCCGGCAGCGTGTCCCAGCACTCCAAGATGAACCCGGCGAAGCCGGAGATCAGCGTGCCTTGCGTCGCCTGGAACCGGTATGGCGTCGACGCGCCGCCGCCGGTCGGCGTGCCGAAGCCCTGCACCAAGACGGCCGGGACGTGGCCGATGCCAGCGGAGGGCGAGAACTTGACCTCGAACAGCTCGATGCCTGCGCCGATGCCGGACGCTCCGGTGGTGAACGTGACCACGTTGCAGATGTTCCCGAGGCTGCCGGTGAAGGTCGGACCGCCGCTGATGTTGGCATTGACCGAGGACGCCGTCGGCGTGGCGATCGCCGGGGCGAAGTAGAGGATGTTCGTCAGCTGCTTGTTGCCGGCGCTCTGGCCCTGCGTCCACGCCACGGATCCGGCCCGCTGGACGATCGGCGACTTGTCGTAGAGGCACACCGCCGTGATCGTGGTCGAACCGCCCTCGATGTACGCCTCGGCCAGCGGGATCGTCCCGGCGGGGATCGGGGGCTTGACCGGGTTAGCGAAGCTGCTCGCGTCGGTCCACGGCACCGACGGTTCCAACGTCGGCGTACCGGTCACGAAGCGGGGGATGCCGGTCGTCCCGTCGACCACGATGAGGTCCTTGCGGTCGGTCGTGTTGGCGGCGACGAGCGGAGCGAGCGACGAGACGGTCGCCACCGTCACCGGAGTGCCGAAGGCCGTCTGGACCGAACCGCTCGCGACGGCGACGGCGAAGTCCGGCGTGCCGTGCGCGCTCACCTGGCAGCCGGAGACGACGCCGGTCCCGGCGTCGGAGAGGTTCCTGATGTCGAGCAGGTCGAGCCGGTCGGGGTACGCCTGAGCCTGGAACGCCGGAGCGTCCTCGACGTTCGGGACGATGATCACGACTCGGTCCATCCTCCGAGCCGGATGCCGGTGGCGCGGACGCCGGAGAGGTAGTTCAGCTCGGCGAGCAGCCTGGTCCGCTGCTGCTCGATGGCGGCGATCGCCTGCTGGCGCGCCGCGATCTCCCGGTCGCACTCCTCGAGGGTCTGCGGGTCCGGCCGGCTCCCTGCGGGCCGCTCCGCCGCTTCGGTCCGACCCGGCGCCTTGCGCACGGCTCCGGCGCGCTTCGCCGTCGTGCCTCTCGGCGTGGTCCGGCCTCCGGTGGTCTTGCGCTTCGGTGCGGTCATCGTGCGTCCTTCCTAGACGGGGAGCGAGGGCGAGCCGCTGAGGGTCGGCGTCGCCGTGTTGAGTTGAATCATCGCGTACCTCGGCGTGCCACCGTCGTTGTATGTGATGAGGAAGTAGCTGTTGGTCCCACCCGTGCCCTTGACGAAGGCGATTGAGCCGTCGCCGACCGCCGGGAGCGTCGGGGTGTTCGGCCCGCTGGCGGCGACCGGGTTGGTCTTCATCCCGAGCGTGGCCGCGTCGACCTGCGCTCCCTGGACGTCGAGCGCGTACCTCGGCGAGGTCGTCGGCTTGCCGGTCCAGCCGCCGACGAGGTTCTTGTCGCCGAACGCGTTGTCGTAGCTGCTCACGTAGCCGAACTGCACGCCGCCCGCCGGTGTCGGCAGCACGTCCATGACCTCGCCGTAGACGTTGGTCGCCGTCGCCCCTGTGGCGACGTGCAGCCCCATCCGGTAGCCGATGAGGTCCGTGATC
>JAGWIL010000195.1 GCA_028866335.1 Rhodospirillales bacterium | reverse complement strand
GGTTGGATATTCCCGAATGTATGCTCGTCGCCATTCTGGACGCGGATAAGGAGGGTTTCCTGCGCTCTGTCACCTCTCTCGTGCAGACCATTGGCCGAGCCGCGCGCAATGTGGATGGAAGGGTGATTTTGTATGCGGATACGATGACCCGCAGCCTGAAACAGGCCATCGAGGAAACCGAGCGCCGCCGCACCAAGCAGACCGCCTGGAATGTGGCGCATGGCATCACCCCGCAATCGGTTCGCAAAAATATCGGCGAGGTGATCCATTCAGTGTTCGAGCAGGATTACGTGACCGTTTCGCCGACCAAGAGTGCCGGGTTGGATGAATTTGTGGGCAAGGATCTCGCCTCCAGCATCGCCACGCTGGAAACCCGGATGCGCGCCGCTGCCGCGGATTTGGAGTTTGAGGAAGCCGCCCGGTTGCGCGATGAGGTGAAACGGCTTGAGGCGCTGGCATTGGGGCTGGAGCCACCGCCAGCACCCAGCCGCGCGGCTCCCAAGCCGAAAGGCCCGGTGCCACTTGGCCCCGGTGGGGGCGGGTATGACCCGGCGATGCGAAAGAAAGGCGGGCGCAAGGTTAAGCAAAAAGGGTAAATCGTAAACCAACCATAATAATTTAATCGTCAAAGCCCAATTAGCTGCTTAAGATGGCGCGGATATCTGCAAAAAATCTTCAATATGAGGGTGGCGATATGAAAAAACATTTTATGGGCTGGGGCCTCGCATTGGCGATCGCCTCTGGCGGCATGGCAGCGGCGGATACGCCAACGCCGGAAGACCCCGTTTTGGGCAAGCTGCAACAAATGGTTGGTAATCTTGGCTACAGCACCACAACAGCAAGCGACAACCAGTCTTTCGGCTTTCAATGGCAGACCAATTACAATTACACGGTCAATTTCGAGGTTTCGAAAGATGACACGCTCGCTTATGCCTATGTGCGGCTTGGCACCCTTGGGCCAGATAAGCTCGCCAAGCTGGATTATGCCAAGCTGATGGAAGATAGCGACACGGGCGATTTCTATTTCTCGATGGAAAAGCAATCGGATGGCAAAACCGAAGTGCTGTATGGCAATATGGTTGTGCCGATGAGCGGGCTTACCCCCACCGGCCTGCGCGGCTTATTGCAATCCATGGGCGACAAGCTGGACCATAGCGCCGCCACCTGGGATTCCAGCCTCTGGAAATGAGCGAGGTTTGACGCCGCCTCGCGGCCAGGCATATTGCGGGCATGAAGTTTTCCGCACTCGCTTTTCTGGCCGCGCTGGCGCCCTTGCCTGCCGCCGCGCTTAATGTTTCCACCAACAGCCTCGCCAGCCGATTAACCGGGCAGCACGCGGTTTATACCCTCGCACTTTCCAAGTTGCGTACGCATGACATTACCGGTGCCACCGGGCAGATGAGCTTTAACGTGACGGATGGCTGCACCGGCTGGGCCACCACCCAGCACATGACGCTGATTGTGCGCAATGTGGATGGCTCGCTTACCAAATCGGTCAGCGATTACGTCACCTGGGAAAGCAAGGATGGCAAAACCCTGAGTTTTTCGCTGAGCGAGAGTGATAATGATGGTAAGGTGAAGATCGATTCTGCCGGAATCGCCACTCATACCGGGCCGGATAACAGCGGGGTTATAAAATACACCACCCCGGCCAACACGGTTTTGAAGATGCCGGCGGGCACGTTGTTTCCCATGCAGCATACTGAGGCGCTGCTGGCGGCGGGGCGCGCGGGCGCTAAGTTCATTTCTCCCTTATTGTTCGACGGCACCACCACCGATGGTGCCCAGGCAACTTTTGTCACCGTGCTCGGCCATCACGCCCCAGGGAAAACCAAATGGCCAGCACTCGACAGTGATGCCAGCACCGATGTCGATATCGCGTTTTTCGAACGCAAAAACGATGATGAAAACCCGGATTTCCGGACTTCGATGCAATATTACGAAAACGGCGTGGCCAATGCCCTGGTGCTGGATTTTGGCGATTTTGTGATGACCGGAAAGCTGACTGCGCTCAGCGTTCCGGCTTCTGCCTGCCCCGTTTCAAGGACGCCTTGAATTCCCCTCCAGTTTTTCATTAATCTCCGGTGCGATGGAACCGTGGTTAAGTACCGAGACCATGACCATGCCGCCCGCTATGTTGCCCAGCAGCGTGGGGGCGAAGAAATTACCGAAATAACCGGCAAGCGTGGCGGTGCCTGAGAGAACATCGTAAGCCGCTTCAGCCGAACCCGCGATGATGTGCGAAAGCTGGGCAAGTGCCACGATATACGTGATGATGAGCACGATTAATGGGCGGGAGCTTTGCGCGCTGGGCAGAATCCACACCATCAGCGCGATCAGCCAGCCCGCGAAGAACGCGCGCACGAACGTGCTGGCGAAACCGGCATGAACCGCTTTTGCTGCCAGTGTTTGCAAGGCCGGGGCTACAGCGGGCGGAAACAGCCCCGGCGCATGAACCAGTGCCGCGAAGATCCAGGTGCCAGCGATATTCGCCACCAGCACCACCGCCCAGAGCCGCAATGTGCCGAACAATGTTTTGCGGTCTCGCCGGGTGATGAGCGGCAGCAGGGCGGTGAGCGTGCTTTCAGTGAATAGCTGCTGGCGGGCCAGCACGACGATGATGAACCCAACCGCATAACCGAAGCTGGCCAGGGTTGGCCGCCAGATTGTGTCTGGCAGCCCCGCGGTTAGCAGTGCTTCGGTAAGAAAAGAGAACCCCATGGAAAGCCCGGCGGCAAGGCCAGAGAGCGCCAGCGCGCCCGTTTTGCGTTGCAGCTCTTGCTCGCCTTCCTCCCGGATGATCTCATGAATGATGAGCGCCCGGGGTGTGGTGTGGCGTTTGGCGAGGCGCTGCTCGTCATCGTCCAGATGTTGAAAATTACTGTCTTCCGCCATGCTACCTCCAACTTGAGAGATTGGGTGGCGGTTAAGCGGATATTAACACAAACACATTAAATTTTTTAAAATTCCGGGCTGCTTGTTTCGCATTCTCTTGGCTGCAAGCGCATCTTCGCCCTGGCGTGCTCGTTGCCGCCATTCACCAAAATCGTCAGCAGGGAGAGAAAAAGTTCCTGGTCTGCGGGGGAGAGCGGTGCCATCACGCGTTCATCGGCGCGCGAAGCCTGTTTCTGCATCTTGGCTACGATGGTTTTGCCCCTCGCCGTCAGGTCCATTAGTTTCTGCCGCTGGTCTACGCGGCTGATGGAGCGGCGGATGAACCCGGCGGCCTCCAGCCGTGCCGCCACGCTGGCCAAAGTGGCGCGGTCCAGGCCAATTTCCTCGGCGATGGCGGATTGGTCCCGCCCGCCATGCCGGGCAATGGCAGCCAGAACGTTAAGTTGTGCCGGAGTGATTTCGAGCGCCGCGGCTTCCTCGGCAAACAAAGCCAGGTGAATCTGGTTAAGGCGGCGGATGAGAAAACCAGGGGATTGCATCCATTGCGCAAATGCGGGGTTTATTCCACCGCTACCGATATCCATGACCGATGCCGCTCCCCCGCGTTTAAAAAATGAGTTATCTCACGTTAAGCGCAACGGAATAGCATGGTTGATATAAAAAAAACAACCAGTAGGGGAAATCACATCATTTTGATCAACTTGTTGTGGAAGTTGCAACAACGGCGGCTCCCAATAATCCGGGGTCTGGATGGATGATGAGCTTCACCGGCACATCCTTTAAAAAGGCCTCAAAGCGGCCTTTGGCGCTGAAACGCCGGGCGAAGCCGCTCTGGGGCAATAAAGCCGCCAGCCTCGGTGCAATACCGCCGGCAATAATCACAGCCTGCGCCCCGTGGATGAGTGCGTAATCCCCCGCAACCGCGCCCAATGCCAGGCAAAAGCGCTGCACGGCAGCAGTGGCCAGAGAGTCGGTACCAGAAATTCCCGCCTGCCATAACGCAGTGTCCTCGGTGTAAAGCGTGGTGG
>JAGWIL010000194.1 GCA_028866335.1 Rhodospirillales bacterium | reverse complement strand
CACTGAATAAACAGATGAACATGAAGGCGCCAACGACCATGCGGCCACGAGCTCGTTCTAGCGCCGCACGCTGATCCAAGTCGGGACCGGTGATGCGCACGGTTTCCATCGACGGTTTGGCGTCATTAATGTCCGCCCGCGCCTTTTTTTTCGAAGAAGGCGCGCCACCCGGCCTCAGGTGGAGAGTCAATTCTGGCTCCCGGCCTGGGCCATGCCGAGGAGAGATCCACCACCTAACGAAGATGTGGCCGACATTTCCGGCCCAGGCTGTGCCGTGGCGCGAATGCGCACCACTTGAGCGCCCATTGGCAACGGCCGTCCCGGGCGCGGCAGCGGCAGTCCAGGCATGGCCCTCGCTGAAGTTTCATAAACCGCGGCGGGAGATTGAACCGGATGCGACCGCGCTTTAACGGCTAAATGCACCTCTTGATGCCGCAAATAGGCGCGAGGCCGAACGGGCGGAGGCTTTGGGAGGTTGGCGGCCACCTGCTGTGCTGATGCCGCATTGGTCAAACCGGATGCACTGGATTGCAGGGCAGCCACGTGCCCCTTCACTTCAATCGGCGGCCCCATGGGCAAAGGAGCAGCAACAGATCCGGGCAGGCCCGGCACTTCATCCTCAGGGTTGCTATACGGCGCGGAACTACCCGGCGCAGGCAATTCAGTCGCCAGAGAAGCCATTGTAACGAGCTGCACAGGCTTCATTGGCTGCAACCCGGTGAATTGTGCCGCGAGCGACGCGATTCTTGATGGATCAGCTTCAAGCGCCCATTGAGCTTTCAAAACGCGGATGGCTTCCTCATCCTGGCGGGTGGCTGCGGCAGACTGCTCCAGCTGCGCCTCCAGAGACTGGCTCTGGTGCTTCACCACGAATAGATAGGCACCAGACAGAGCAAAGAGCAAAGCCGTCAAGAATGTGAATGGCCGGACGATCATACGGCAAGCCTTTCAATCGCTCGGAGCTTGGCGCTGCGCGCACGTGGATTGGCACGGATTTCGGCCAAGCTGGGTACGACAGGCGATTTATTTACCAGCCTAAACAATGGCACAGATGCCCGCGCCAACCCCGCGGGGTCGTGCCTTGAAGCAGTTGGCATACGGCCCGCGCGTTCAGCAAAAAAATGCTTCACAATCCGGTCTTCGAGCGAATGAAAGCTGACGACGACAAGTCTACCACCCGGCTTCAACAACGCTGACGCCTGCTCCAGAGCCGCCTCGATATCGGTCAACTCCTCATTCACGGCGATACGTAACGCCTGAAAACTCCTGGTCGCCGGGTCAATGCCCGATTTATCCGGTCTCACAACACCCCGTATCACGCCAGCCAAATCCGCCGTCGTTGCAAACTTCTGTATTTTGCGCCGCTCAACGACCGCTTTTGCAACTCGCCGTGCGGCTTTTTCATCGCCATATTTAAACAAAATATCGGCAAGTTCGGATTCGGGGCAAAGATTTACGATATCCCCGGCATCACGACCTTCTCTGCCCATCCGCATATCCAAAGGCCCATCCATGCGGAATGAAAAGCCGCGCGAAGGATCGTCGATTTGATAGGAAGAAACGCCCAAATCAAATACTGCGCCATCAAGCGCATTGATATCACTCGCCGCCAGCAACTTGCTGAGATCGCTTATACGGCCCGCCATAATCTCAAATCGGCCCGGATACGCGGCGCTCAGGGCACCGCCTCGGGCCACCGCCTCCGGATCCCGGTCTATCGCACAAAGCCTGCACGCGGCACGTTCAAGAATAGCATTCGAATAACCACCGCCGCCAAACGTGCCATCAAGATATAAACCGCCATCTACCGGCCGGAGCTCAGCCACCGCCTCATCGCGCAGCACGGAAATATGTGAATAATCCGTCACTTTACTGCTCCAAAGCTGAGCTTAGGTGCCATCGCGCGGGAAGCCTCTCGGAACGCCTTGCCAGCCACCGGCTCCCAGATCAAAAAATGATCTCCGCGGCCCATGAAAAACACCGCGTCGGATAGCCCTGCAATTTCCGCCAGATAACCGGTTATAAGAATCCGTCCCTGGCCGTCCAACTCCACCTCGTCGGCATCAGAGTAGACCTGAGTTTGCAGACCTACCTGCTCGCGACTCATCTCCGCCATCGCGTCCACCTTGGCCTGAAAACGCTCGTAATTCGGCAACGGCCATGCTTCCAAACACCCCTCGATGAAAGAAGGGCGCAGGATCAGCGTCATATCCTGACGATCACTCCAGACAGCACGAAAACACGCCGGAACAGAAACACGCCCCTTTACATCGCGTTTATTTTCATGACTGCCAAAGAACTGTTTCATCGCCCCTAGGCCAAACCCTTTCATCACCCACTTTCACCACTTCATGGGAAAATATGGGTTTTACCTCCACTACCACGCGGTCAATCGTCCGTCAAAGAGAATCGGCAGTTTCCGCATCAAGAACGGATCAAAAAGCTCCAAAGATTCTATGGAGTTTTCGTCATGCGTTCACATTATGTTCCAAAATCATTGTATTTTTGAAACGTTGATCCAGACGGCCTGTAAGCCGGGTTCTGTCCAACCTCCAAAAATGGAGGTCTGAACGGCCATTCCTCTGGGACGGATGTTGCCACCCGCCTCAAGCAACCAACCCGGGCGGCAAGCCGGAAATCGCTTCGCGCCCCTTGTGTTGCCACAATGCGCCGGCCGCCCCTATTCGGTTTTGCTCCCGGTGGGGTTTTCCCTGCCCTCCCCGTTACCGGCGAGGCGGTGCGCTCTTACCGCACCCTTTCACCCTTACCATGGCAAGCCATGGCGGTTTGCTTTCTGTGGCACTTTCCCTGGGGTCACCCCCGCCGGCCGTTAGCCGGCACCGTATTCCCGTGGAGCCCGGACTTTCCTCTGGCGGCAAAAACCACCAGCGACCGTCCAGCCGTCTGGATCGGCGCGGTGCTAGGGCCGATTACGTGGCTCGTCAACCATACGCCGCACCGCCGCCGCGCGCGCTCGCGTGGCATCGTCCGCGAGGCCGCTAAGGTGACGGGGAAGAAAATGCCGTTGAAAGGCCAGTATCACATCATGCTCAGGAAGTTCTAAGTCGTACCCGATTACCCCAAGATCCGCCCAAACATCGCCTGGCTCATCAAATTCCTCGGTCCAAATTCCTATTCCATGCGCCGCAAGCCAAGGCCAATCAAACAATTCCCCAGGGTCTTGCTTACGGTTGGGCGCAACGTCTGAGTGCGCCACAACATCGCGAGGCTGAATGCCATGCCGCAGAATAATAGCCTCACTTAAAAACCGCACAGCCTGCATTTGTACCGCAGGAAAGGGTCGATACCCCCATTCATGGCCTGGATTAACAATTTCGATACCGATTGAGGTATCGTTTAGCATTCGTCTGCCACGCCAATAGGAAATCCCCGCGTGCCAGGCACGCTTAGCTTCAGGTACGAGATTATAAATTGCGCCATCCTCATCTACGACGTAATGAGCCGAGACCTTGGCCTGGGAAGATTTCAGAAGATCAATGGCAGAACGTGCTGTGGGCATTCCTGTATAGTGCATGATCAAAGTTGAAATGCCGCCTTCCCTCTCATCGACATTCGGCGATGGTTCAAATATCACGCGTCACCTCACCCTGCGCTAATGAGAGCGTTCACGCTTAATCGCATCGTAGGCTGCATTAATTCGTGCAACCTTTTCAGATGCAGCTTTAATCACCGCAGGTGATGCCCCTTTAGCGGCCATAGTGTCCGGGTGATACTCACGCATAAGCTGTTTCCAACGCGTTCTGATTTCATCGGAATCCGCCTTGGGCTTCAGGCCCAAAACAAGATAAGGGTCTTCCGAATTTTGAGTTATTGGCGCTCCGCGCCCGGCACGGTGTGTCGCGGCATCGTTGAGGCCAAAACCAAAAGCCACACGCGAGAGGAAATCCGCCTCCGCTCCATTCACCGGTCCATCTGCCCTGGCGATTTGGTACAATCC
>JAGWIL010000193.1 GCA_028866335.1 Rhodospirillales bacterium | reverse complement strand
GATACCGGCACGGGTGATACCCTGGCGGCTTCCGAAGACCCGGTGGTGCTGGAGCGCATGGCCTTCCCGGTGCCGGTGATCGACATCTCCGTGGAGCCGAAGACCAAGGAAGGCGTGGAGAAGATGACGATCGGCTTGCAGAAGCTGGCCTCGGAAGATCCGTCTCTGCGTTTGAAGACCGACCAGGAAACCGGCCAGACCATTCTTTCCGGCATGGGCGAGCTGCATCTGGAGATCATCGTGGACCGGCTGAAGCGCGAATATGGCGTCGACGCCAATATCGGCGCGCCGCAGGTGGCCTTCCGCGAGACGATCACGAAGGAACACACCGAGACCTACACTCACAAGAAGCAATCTGGCGGTTCGGGCCAGTATGCCGAGGTGAAGATTGTGTTCGCCCCGCGTGAGCGTAACGAGGGCATTGAGTTCGCGAACAAGATCGTCGGTGGTACGGTTCCGAAGGAATACATCCCGGCGGTGGAAAAGGGCATCAAGAACCAGGCCGATACCGGCGTGCTGGCGGGCTTCCCCACCGTGGATTTCAGCTACACGCTGGTTGACGGTAAGTACCACGACGTCGACTCCTCTGCGCTCGCGTTCGAAATTGCCGCGAAAGCCTGCTTCCGCGAAGGCATGAAGAAGGCTGGTCCGGTGATTCTGGAGCCGATTATGGATGTGGAAGTTACCACCCCGAACGACCATGTGGGCGATGTGGTGGGCGATTTGAACCGCCGCCGCGGCATGATCCAGAACCAGGAGAGCTCGGGGTCCACCGTGATTGTTCGCGCGCATGTGCCGCTGAAGGAAATGTTCGGTTACATCTCCCAGCTGCGCTCTATGACCAAGGGCCGCGCCAGCTTCACGATGCAGTTCCACCATTATGATCCGGTGCCGCGCAACGTGGCCGACGAGATTATGGCCAAGAGCGCGTAAGGCTGCTTTCGAGCGTTGGATTTCAAAAGGGGTGTGGAGTTTTCCATGCCCCTTTTTTATTGACAGGAGATAAGGAGAGGCGATGAGGCGGCGCGTGGCGGGGCATGGCGAGGCCGGGTTTCTGCCGTTTCTGTTTCTGGCCTGCGCTTTGCCGGTGCTGGTGCTGACCGCGCTGCTCACCCCGCCGGGTCAGTCACCGGATGAACCGGCACATCTCATCCGCGCCAATGGCCTTTTGCATGGGGCCTTTTTGCCTGTGCAAAAGCCTGGAACGGACCCGGATACCGGCAAGCCTATTGAACAGGTTGGGGAGAAGATCGATTCCGGGCTGCTGATTGCTGGTTTTGGGACAACCACGCTGATTGATGGCCGCCCCGTTGTCACCACTGCCGATGCGACCGAAACGCGCCTGACCCAATGGACCCATCAGCGGATCTTCGCGAGCATCCCGAATACCGCTACCTATTTCCCGCTGGCCTATTTGCCAGCCTCCTTGGGGCTTGGGGTGGGCAGGCTGTTTGGTGCCTCGCCGTTCGTGTGTATCATTCTTGCCCGGTTGGCGAATGCCGCCGCTTATCTGGCGGCTGGTGCCGCAACGCTGACGCTGGCAGCTTATGGGCGGGCGTTATTTTTGGCGGTGCTGCTGCTGCCGATGAGCTTGTTTTTGGGTGGCACGCTGAACCAGGATGGGCTGCTGATAGCGCTGACCTGCCTTGCCTGCGCTGTGCTGACGCGAGGCACGCCGGGTGGGCGCAAGCTGGGGTTTGCCGTTTTTCTGGTGGTGCTGCTGGCTAAGCCGCCTTACCTGCCGTTGCTGGGGCTGTTCGCCCTGCCGCTGGCCTGGCCAAGCTTCTGGCGGCGGGCGGGAGAGGTTGTTTTCGCCAGTGTGCCGGTGTTGCTTTGGGCCGCCATCATCGAGCTGTTCATCGCGGTGCCATTTGGTAAGCCGCCCTATCATCCCGGGCCGCTTTTCACCGGTGCGGATGTGCTGATGGACCGCACCAACGCTGCCGCCAATTTGCATATTCTGCTGGCTGATAAAGCGCGCTTTGTTAGCTTGCCGCTGCACACGCTGGCGCTGTGGGGTTATAATAAGCTGAAGGAAATGGTGGGTATCCTTGGGCTTTTGCAGATCACGTTCCCGCAATGGTTTTATGGGCTCTGGTGGGGTGCCGTAGGCATTGCCTTGCTGGGAGGGGTGGCTTCGCCCCGGCCTGAACCGCTGCGATTGCCAATTGCCCTATTGAATGGCGCGGTGGTTCTGGCTGTGATTATTCTCACGGCATGGCTTATCATGATTTCGTTCTATCTTAGCTGGACCAATGTGGGGATGGATTTCATAGATGGTTTGCAGGGCCGCTACGCGCTTCTGCTGTTGCCGTTTTTGCCGTTTGCCATACCGGCACTGGGTAGCTGGCTGCCGGAATGGTTGGCCGCCTTGCCGGTTTTGCTGCTGGGCAGTTTCGACATCGGTTATGTTCCGTTGAAAATTTTATCATTCTACTATTTTCATTAGATGCTGGTTGGAAGCAGAGATGCGGCCATGACGGCCGGTGTAATCCCGGCTTGCAAAATGCGGAAAAGCCGGGTTTCTAACACGGGTATTTAACGGGCAGGCGGCATGGCTGAGGCGAAAATCGCGGTTTTAATTCCGTGCTATAATGAAGAGGTTGCAATCGGCCAGGTGGTGCGGGATTTCGCCGCCGCTTTGCCCGAGGCGGCGATTTTCGTCTTCGATAATAATTCCCAGGACCGGACGCGTGAAATTGCAGCACAGGCTGGGGCCGTGGTGCGCACTGAAACGCTGCAAGGCAAGGGCAATGTGGTGCGGCGCATGTTCTCAGATATCGAGGCGGATGCCTATGTGCTGGTGGATGGCGACGGCACGTATGACGCCGCCGCCGCGCCGGAGATGGTGAGGCGCCTGCTGGCCGAGCAGCTCGACATGGTGAACGGGCAGCGGATAGAGATGGAAGGCGAGGGCGAGATTGGCGCTTACCGGCGCGGCCACCGCATGGGAAATTTGGTGCTGACAGGCATGGTGCGCTTTGTGTTCGGAGACCGCATACAGGACATGCTCTCCGGCTACCGCGTATTCTCCCGCCGGTTTGTGAAAACCTTTCCGGCTTTGGCTTCGGGGTTTGAAACCGAGACGGAATTTACCATCCACGCGCTGGACATGCTGATGCCGATCGCTGAGGTGGCCACCGAATACCGCGAGCGCCCGCCGGGCTCTGTTTCCAAGTTGCGCACATATTCCGATGGGTTCCGTATTCTCAACACCATCATCAAGCTGGTGAAGGAAGAGCGGCCCTTGCAGTTTTTCTCCATCGCCGGGCTGGTGCTGCTGGTGCTGGGCGTGTTGATCTCGCTGCCTGTCTTGCTGACCTATGCCCAAACCGGGCTGGTGCCACGTCTGCCCACCGCCGTTTTGGCCATGGGCTTCGTGGTGGTGGCGTTTCTGGCTTTCACCTGCGGGCTGATCCTGGATTCAGTCGCGCGCGGGCGGCGTGAGGCCAAGCGGCTGGCTTATCTGGCCGTGCCGCGCTGGATGCCGGATTAACCCGCGAGCGCGGATTTAATCGCCGCCAGCGCCGCGTTGGCCTGGGTAGCGCTGGGCCCGCCCGCCTGCGCCATTGCCTTGTTGCCGCCACCGCCTTGCCCGCCCGCTGCCGTGGCACCAGCGCGCACAAGTTCAACGGCACTTTGGGGTTGGTCGTCTGACACCGCGACGACGATGGCGGTTTTCTGCTCGGCTGTGGAGATGAGTGCCACGACGCCACTGCCCAGCTTCTTCAGCAAATCTGTCGCGATGGGGCGCAGCTCCTTGGCAGCCACATCCCCCACATTGCGCAGAATGGAGCGGGTGCCATTGATCTCCTCGGCTTCGGAGGCGGTGGCCATCACCAGCTTCTTTTGCAGCTCGGCCACCTGGCGCTCCAGGCGTTTTTTGTCTTCTTGAAGCTGGGTGATGCGGCCGGCAAGCTCAGCGGCGGGCGCTTTGATGGCGGCGGAGGCTTCGGCCAGCAATTTGGCCTC
>JAGWIL010000192.1 GCA_028866335.1 Rhodospirillales bacterium | reverse complement strand
AAAGACCATATCGAGCGCGGCAATCTGCGCCTTGCCGAGTTGGAAGCCGTGGTGCTGGACGAGGCCGACGAGATGCTCGACCTCGGTTTCCGCGACGAGCTGGAATTTATCCTCAGCGCCGCGCCGGAAGGCCGCCGCACGCTGCTGTTCTCGGCCACCATCGCCCGCGAGATTGCGGCACTGGCCCGCACCTACCAGCACAATGCCCTGCGGATCGACACGGTTGCCCATAACCAGCCGCACGCGGATATTGAATACCGTGCCGTGCGCGTGGCCGGGCATGAGCTGGAAGCCGCATTGGTGAACATTCTGCGCGCACAAGATAGCCGGGCCCTGGTGTTCTGCGCCACGCGCGACCATGTGCGCACCCTGCACGCGAACCTTATGGCCAGGGGTTTCACCGCCGCTGCCCTGTCCGGCGAGCTTTCACAGGCGGAACGCAACGCCGCACTTTCTGCCCTGCGTGATGGCCGCGCCCAGGTGTGCATTGCGACTGACGTGGCCGCGCGCGGGCTGGATCTGCCGGATCTGGATCTCGTGATCCATGCCGATCTGCCAACCAACAAAGCCACCTTCCTGCACCGCTCCGGCCGTACTGGCCGCGCCGGGCGCAAGGGTGTTTCTGTGTTGCTGGTGCCGCATATGCGCCGCCGCCGGGCCGAGATGCTGCTGCGCGAAGCCAATGCCGAAGCCATATGGATTGACCCGCCGACGCCCGCTGACATCCGCACCAAGGATGAGGAGCGGCTGCTGAGCCATTCCTCCTTAAGCGAAACGCCGAGCGAAAACGCCCTCGCCCTGGCAGCGAAACTGCTGGAGCGCACGGCGCCGGAAGTCATCGCCGCGGCGTTCGTGAAGCTGGCCGAGGCGCATCTGCCCACCCCGGCGCATGTGACCATTCTGCCGCCAGAGCAAGCCGCCCGCCCAGTGCGCGCCGCGCGCCCCGCCAATGCCGGGCGAGCCGAAGTGGCCAATGGCACCTGGTTCCGCGTGGCGCTAGGCCGCAAGCAAAATGCCGACCCGCGCTGGCTGATACCGTTAATTTGTAAAGCAGGCGGCATTACCAAGCAGGAGATCGGCAGCATCCGCATCTTCGACCGCGAGACCAAGTTCGAAATCGCCCGTGAGGCCGCGCAGGCATTTGCCACCGCCGCCGCTGCTGCCCAGGGCGAAGCTCGCATTGAACCTGCCGCAGCGCCCGGCACCGCCTCGCCGCGCCCGCATTTCGACGGCCCGGCCAAACCTGCGTTTAACAAAAAGAACGGCCCGGCCAAGCCTTATGCCGCCAAACCTCATGCCGCCAAGCCCCACGAACCCAAGCCCTATGCCGCCAAGCACGAGGGCAAGCTGAGCGAGCAGCAGCGCCGCCGCCGGAATAAAGCTGGCCTATCGTAAATAATTGATCCAACCCTTCCGCCTTTGCGTAAAACCAGGGCGGAGGGGCAAATGGCGGATCATTATCTCATCATCGGCGGCACCGGCGGGGTTGGCCACGCTCTGGCCAGACGCCTGCGCACCGCCATGCCAGACGCGACCCTGTTTATCACCAGCCGCTCGGCCGAACGCGCCGCCGAAGCCGCGCTGCCGCTGGGTGCGGTGCCGCTGGTGCTGCACGCGGGTTCTTCGGAAAGCATAAAGGCCGTACTGGCGCAGGCCACGCAAAGCGGCACGCTTTCCGGCCTGGCCTATTGCGTGGGCTCCATTTTATTAAAACCCCTGGCCAGAATAACCCCGCAAGAGATGCTGGACACCTATGCCCTGAACGTGGTGGGGGCAATGCTATGTGTGCAGCAGGCCGCCCCCGCTCTGGTGGCAGGGCGCGGTTCGGTGGTGCTGTTCTCCTCCGTCGCGGCGCGGCAAGGCTTTGCCATGCACTCGGCCATTGGCAGTGCCAAGGCAGCGGTGGAAGGGCTTACGCGTTCCCTGGCGGCAGAGCTTGCGCCCCATGTGCGGATAAACTGCGTCGCCCCCAGCCTAACCGAGACGAATATGGCCGCACCCATCATCGGCAATGCGAAAATGAAAGAGGCCATTGCGGCACTTCACCCGCTGCCGCGCCTTGGCCAGCCGGACGAAGTAGCCGCCCTTGCGGCCTTCCTGCTCGGCCCGGATGCCGGCTGGATCACCGGGGAAGTGTTTGGAATAGACGGTGGCCGCGCCAGCCTGCGTACGGCTAAAAGCTGAGCGTTAATATCGGCGCAGCAGCGCCACCAGCCTGCCCTGCACGCGCACCCGCTCCGCAGGCAAAATTTTTGTCTCGTACCGGATGTTCGCTGGCTCCAGCGCGATGGACTGCCCCTTGCGTCGCAGCCGCTTCAGCGTCACCTCGTTCTCATCCACCAGTGCCACGATAATCTGGCCGTTCTCGGCGGCGTCTCCCCGGCGGATAATAACCGTGTCACCATCCAAAATCCCGGCCTCGACCATCGAATCCCCTTCGACGGTGAGGGCGAAATGCTCGCCGCCGCCCAGCATGGACATCGGCACCTCGATCATTTCCTCGCTGTCGCGCAGCGCCTCAATCGGCAGGCCCGCGGCAATTTTGCCATAAAGCGGCAAGGAAATCGCCCCCGCTTCCGGGGCTTCAGCCCGTAAGCCAGCCAGGCGTGGGCCGAAATTTCCCTGGATCACGTTGGGCGCGAAACCTATCGCCTCGGCTTGCCTGGGGCTCATATCCTGCGGCAGCTTGGTAACCTCAAGCGCCCGCGCCCGGTGCTTGTGCCGGCGCAGAAAGCCCCGCTCCTCAAGGGCAGAAATGAGCCGGTGAATGCCGGATTTTGAACGTAGATCCAGCGCCTCCTTCATCTCCTCGAAGCTCGGGCTGCAACCTGTTTCACGCAAATGCTTGTCGATGAATAACAACAGCTCATGCTGCTTCGGGGTGAGCATCAAACATCTCCGGGCAGGGCTTTAAGGAACAAAACGCCAACACGGAATGTTCTAGTTTAGTTCTCGTTTTCGCGTCAAGCGTGTTATGCAAGGTCCAGCGGCAGAATCTCGACCATATCCCCGGCCATGGCTTCCGGCGCGAGCGGCGCCCGGCGGATCAGCGCCTCGGCCGTGGCCAAGGCGCGCAACATGCCGGAATTCTGCATCGGCAGCGCCGTGACAACGGGGCCTGCGCCATCATCGCAAAGCGTGGCGCGCACGTAATCCTCACGCTGGTCGTTGGCTTTCATCGGCGCACCGAGCCTGGCCTTCATTAGTTTCGGGGCCTGGGGCGGCAGCCCGCCTAGCACGGCAATGGCACCGGCCAGAAACAAAATGGCGCACACATAGGCCGAGACCGGGTTGCCCGGCAGCCCCAGCACCGGCAAGCCGTCCACCTGCCCGAAAATCAACGGCTTGCCGGGGCGCATCGCAATCTTCCAGAAATCCAGCGCGAAGCCGTGTTGCGCCAGCCCGGCCTGCACTAGGTCATGCGCGCCCACGCTGGCCCCGCCGGTGGTCACCAGAATATCAGCGCCGCGCGCGGCCTGCGCGCCTGCCGCCACGGCATCCACATCATCCCGCGCGATAGGCAGCAGCAGCGGCTCCCCGCCATGGGATTCCACAAACGCCGCCAGCATCGCCGCATTGGAATTGGCGATGCCACCTTCCGGCACCGGCTCACCCGGCAGGTTAATCTCGTCCCCCGTGCAGAGAATCGCCACGCGGGGCTTGCGATAAACGCAAAGCCAGGGGTGGCCCGCCGCGCCCGCCACGCCGATATCGCGCACCGAAAGCCGCCGCCCGTCAGGGATCACCTCATCCCCCACCGCGAAATCCTCGCCCTTACGACGAATATGTTTGGCCGGCGCCACAGCCTCATTCACCTGCACGCCTTGCCCGCCAGCACTGGCGTTTTCCTGGATCAGCACGGCATCCGCGCCATTGGGGATTATGCTGCCGGTAAAAATCCGAACAGCTTCGCCTGGGCCCATTTGCTCGCTGAAGGGATGCCCGGCCGGGGCCTCGCCGATCAGGCGCAGCA
>JAGWIL010000191.1 GCA_028866335.1 Rhodospirillales bacterium | reverse complement strand
GGCCGGGGTAAAATCCGGCCGCGACGTGAAGATTGGACCGGATTAGGCATGAGCGACGGCAACGACCAGAATGAAACCAAGGGCAGGCTCTCGCTGCGCCCCGCCGCGCGCGGGGAAACCGGGCATACGGTCGATGCCGGGTCTGTGCGGCAGAGCTTCTCGCATGGCCGCTCCAAGGTCGTGCAGGTTGAGGTTCGCAAGAAACGTGGCACCGCGGCTGTGGCTGCCCCGGCACCCGGCACACCTGCCGCCCCGGCCGCGCCGTTAACCCTGCGCCCGCAGCCGGAGCGCCCTGCTGCGGCCAGCCCCGCACCTTCGGGGCAGCGCCCCCGCCAGACCAGTGGTGGTGGGGCGCAACGCGCCTTAACCGCCGCTGAGCTCGCCACCCGCCAGCGCGTGCTGGCCGCCGCCGCCAAGGCCGAGGCCGAACGCCGCGAGCAGGAAAAAATCTCCATCCTTTCCGCCGCTGAGGAAGCCCGCCGCAAGGCCGAGGAAGACGCCAAGCGCGAAATTGAGGAAGCCGCCCGCCGCAAAATTGAGGAGGCGGAAGCCGCCGCCCTGGCCAAGGCTGAGGCAGAACGCGCCGCCAGCCAGCCAGCACAGGCAGCCGAACCCGCACCGCAAACCCCCGTGGCTGCGCCGCAACGCCCGGCAGCCCCGGCCCGGCCCGGCCCGGCGCAACCCGCGCGCCCGGCCACCACCGCTGCGGCACCCCGCACCACCTTGCAGCTTAAGCCCGGTGGGCGCCCCGCTGGCGAGGATGACGAGGACGCCCCGCGCGGCCCGCGCCGCCCGACGGCTCCAGCGCCACGGCGCGGTATGCCTGTCGCACCCGCCAAAAAGATCGGCGACGGCAACCGCCGCGCTGGGCGTATTGATGTACAGGCCGCCATTGAGGGCGAGGACGAGAAAACCCGTTCGCTGGCCTCCGTGCGCCGCCAGCGCGAGCGCGAACGCCGTCAGGCTGAGCTGGAGCTGCTGCGCTCCGATGGTCTGAAAGTTGTGCGTGAGGTTGTGCTGCCTGAAACCATCACCGTACAGGAGCTGGCCAACCGTATGGCTGCCCCTGGCCGCGATGTGGTGCGCGCTTTGATGAAAATGGGCGTGATGGCCACCATCACCCAGGCGATCGACGCTGACACGGCCGAGCTCATCATCACCGAATTCGGTCACAAAGTGCGCCGCGTGTCAGATTCCGACGTGGAGATTGGCCTGGAAGGCGAGATCGACACGGATGAAGAGCTGCAGCCGCGCCCGCCTGTCGTCACCATCATGGGCCATGTTGACCACGGCAAAACCAGCCTGCTGGATGCGCTGCGCAAGACCGATGTCGCGGCTGGCGAGGCCGGTGGCATCACCCAGCATATCGGTGCCTATCAGGTCACGCTGCCTTCCGGCCAGGCCATCACCTTCCTCGACACACCGGGCCATGAGGCCTTCACCGCCATGCGGGCGCGTGGCGCTGCTTCCACCGATATCGTGGTGCTGGTTGTCGCGGCGGATGACGGCGTGATGCCGCAGACCATCGAGGCGATTAAACACGCCAAGGCGGCGGATGCGCCCATCATCGTGGCCATCAACAAGATCGACCGCCCCGGCGCGGATGCCAACCGCGTCCGCCAGGAATTGCTGCAATACGAGATCGTGACCGAAAGCATGGGTGGCGACACCATGGATGTCGAGGTTTCGGCATTGAAGAAGCTGAACCTGGAGAAGCTGGAAGAAGCCATTCTGCTGCAGGCGGAAGTGCTGGAGCTTACCGCCAACCCGAACCGTTCCGCCGAAGGTGCGATCATCGAATCCCGGCTGGATAAGGGCCGCGGCCCGGTGGCCACCGTGCTTGTGCAAAAAGGCACGCTGCACCAGGGCGAGATTGTGGTGGCCGGCGCCCAGTGGGGCCGCGTGCGCGCCATGCTGAACGACAAGGGTCAGAACGTGAAGGAGGCTCTGCCCTCCGAGCCGGTGGAAATCCTCGGCCTTTCCGGTGCCCCCACGGCAGGCGAGCCTTTCGTGGTGGTGGAAAATGAGCAGCGCGCCCGCGAGATCACCGAGTACCGCGCGGCCAAGCTGCGCGAACGCCAGGTGGCGGCGCAGACCGCTCTGCGCGGCACGATGGAGGAAATGCTCGCCCGCATTCAGGCTGGCGCGCAGAAAGAAGTCGCGGTCGTCGTCAAGGCGGATGTGCAAGGCTCCGCCGAGGCCATCGGCGTGGTGCTGGGCAAGCTCGGCAACGAGGAAGTGCGGGTTCGCGTCATCTATTCCGGCGTCGGCCAGATCACCGAGAGCGATGTGCAGCTCGCCAAGGCGTCTGATGGTCTCATCATCGCCTTCAATGTCCGCGCCAATGTGCAGGCCCGCGAGCTTTCCAACCGCGAGGCGGTGGATATCCGCTACTACTCGATCATCTACGAGGTCAGCGATGACATCGAGAAGCTGGTCAAGGGCAAGCTCGCCCCTGTGCACCGCGAGAAGTTCCTGGGCTACGCGGAAATCCGCCAGGTGTTCAACATCACCAAAACCGGCAAGGTGGCGGGCTGTTACATCACCGAAGGCGTGGTCAAGCGCGGCTGCGGCGTGCGCCTGCTGCGCGACAACGTGGTCATTCACCAGGGCGAGCTTTCGCAGCTCAAGCGCTTCAAGGATGATGTGAAGGAAGTGGCACGCGGCTATGAATGCGGCCTCTCTTTCGCGGGCTTCCAGGATCTGCGCGAGGGCGATGTGGTGGAGTGCTATGAAACCGAAATCGTCGCAGCCTGATGCCGGGCACGGCGCTGGCCCCAGCCAGCGTCAGCTCCGGGTGGGTGAGGAAATCCGCCACGTCCTTGCAGACGTGATGCTGCGCACCGAGTTCCATGACCCGGAGCTCGCCCGCGCGCATATCACCATCTCTGAGGTCCGCATGTCGCCGGACCTCAAACACGCCTTGGTGTTCGCCAGCGTGCTGGGCCAGCAGGACATTCGGCCGCTGCTGCCCGCCCTCAAGCGCGTCTGCCCGTTTCTGCGCGCGCAAATCGCCCCGCGTTTGGGCCTGCGCATAACGCCAGAGCTGAAATTCGTGGCTGACGAGGCGCTGGACGAGGCAACCAAGATCAACAAACTCCTGCACAGCCCGGAAGTGGCGCGGGACCTTGACGGCAAACGGGACTGACAAGCCCTCCACCACCAGGCTGATCACCAGCCCGGAAGCCGCGGCGGAGTTGCTGCGCGCTGGAAAGCTGGTGGCCTTTGGGACCGAGACGGTTTACGGCCTGGGGGCGGATGCCACCAACGCGCAAGCGGTCGCCACCATTTACGAAGCCAAGGGCAGACCTAGCTTCAACCCGCTCATCTGCCATTTTGCCTCAGGCGAAGCCGCTTTCGCGCATGTGCAGCCCAATGCCATCGCAGAAACACTCGCAGCCGCCTTCTGGCCCGGCCCGCTTACATTGGTGCTGCCGCGCCGCGCCTCCTCGCCGGTTTCGCAACTGGCGGCGGCGGGGCTGCCAACGCTTGCCGTGCGCGTGCCCGCCCACCCCGTGGCGCAAGAGCTGCTGAGGCTGGCCAACACCCCCATCGCCGCCCCATCCGCCAATCGCTCTGGCCGCATCTCCCCCACCAGCGCGTCGCATGTCATGGCGTCACTCGGCGGGCGCATTGCTGCCATACTGGAATCCGGCCCCTGCGAGACGGGGCTGGAATCAACGGTGCTGGACCTTTCCGGAGAAGGCCCCGTGCTGCTGCGCCCAGGCTTCATCACGCGGGAATTTCTGGAAGCCAAAATTGGCCCGCTTGCCAGCCCCTCTGCGCTTGGCAATGCGCCCGTGGCACCAGGAATGCTCGCCTCGCATTACGCGCCAAACCTGCCCGTGCGGCTTAACGCCACCGCGCCTTTGCCGCATGAAGCTTTTCTTGCCTTTGGCCCCGCTCCCGCGGGCGCGCTGGTGTTTCAGCTTTCTGAAACGCAAAATCTGGCGCAAGCCGCCGCCAATCTGTTCCAGGCGCTGCACTGG
>JAGWIL010000190.1 GCA_028866335.1 Rhodospirillales bacterium | reverse complement strand
CGGAATGAGCAACTGGCGCGGCATCAGCCTGTGGATGGACGGGGTTGGCGAGATAACGCCCCGCCCGGCTTTGGGGGGTGATGTTAGCGCCGACATCGCCATTATCGGCGCGGGTTATACCGGGCTGTGGACCGCATATTACCTGAAAACCCGCGCGCCGGGGCTGAACATTGTGGTGGTGGAGGCCGAGACCGCCGGGTTCGGCGCCTCTGGCCGCAATGGCGGCTGGGTGATGGGGGCGGTGCTGGGTGAGGAACGGGTGGTGGGCCATCTGCCGGAGCCCAGGCGGCGGGAAAGCTGGGCGCTGCTGCATGGCATACCGGATGAAGTGGGCCGGGTTGTGCGGGAAGAAGGCATTGGCTGCGATTTCCGCAAAGGCGGCACACTTTATTGCGCGGCACGCTACCCCGAGCAGGAGACCCGCCTGCGCGGTTGGCTGAAGGCGCTTTATGCAGAGGGCCAGAGTGAAGCAGATGCACGCTGGCTGAGCGCCGCTGCGTTGACCCAGGAGCTGCGCATGCCGGGGGCGTTGGGTGCGGTTTACACCCCGCATTGCGCCACCATTCAGCCCGCAAAGCTGGCGCGCGGCCTGGCGGAGACAGTTGAGCGGCTGGGGGTGAAGATTTACGAGCAAAGCCGGGTGACGGCTTGGCAGCCAGGGGAAATTCGTACCGCCGAGGGCCGGGTGAAAGCTGATTGGGTGGTGCCCGCCGTGGAAGGCTATGCCGCGGAATTCCCCCCCTTAGGGGATTACCAATTGCCGGTGCAGAGTATGCTGATTGCCACCGAGCCTCTGCCGGAAGATGTTTGGGCGGGGATTGGTCTGGCGCGCGGGCAGAGTTTTAGCGAGTTCAGCCGGCAGGTGACTTATGGGCAGCGCACGGCGGATAACCGGCTCGCCTTTGGGGCGCGGGGCGGCTACCGGTTTGGCGGCAAATTGCGGAATGATTTTACGCTGACCGAAGCGGAAGAAGGTTTGCGGCGGTATTTGCTGGGGGAGATTTTTCCGCAATTGAAGGGGGTGCGGATTACGCATCGCTGGGGTGGGAATCTTGGCATGTCTCGCCGGTTTCATCCGCATATGCTGCTGGATTCGAAAAACCGCATCGCGATTTCCGGCGGGTATGGTGGGGAGGGTGTGGGTGCTTCCAACCTTGGCGGGCGGACGCTGGCGGATTTGATTCTGGGGCGAGAGAGCCTGGAGACGCGCCAGCCCTGGGTGATACGGGACAAGGAAATGAAGGACGCGCTGCGGCGCTGGGAGCCGGAGCCGCTGCGCTGGTTGGGCTATAACGCCATCGTTAACAGTTTTGGGCTTGAGGACAGGGTGCTGGCCAACCCGCGAAGTGCCAACTGGCGGCGGCGGATGGCGCAGGCTTTGGCGGAGCGGATGCAGGGGTTGATGCGGGGGTGATGGGCTGAATGAAGGGTAGGGGGTGTTCGGGGAATGTTCCACGTGGAACATTTGTGGGGAATTTCGTTAATAACGAGGTGTTAGTTTTTGATTGTGAAGGATTTCGATTTTTGAGGGAAAATGGTTGACATGGTTTTGGTTTGAGTTCGGAATGTTATGATTGCGGTGTACGACTGGCGATGACTGTTTTGGGCCGGAAGCGGAATGGCAGGTTGTGGCTCCCGACCGAAGGAAAGCAGACATTCAGGCGAGGACCGGCATTGGCCCGAATCGACCCTTCTTAGACATAGCGGTTCAATTTTGCTGATGCTAGAAGCTGCCATCCAGGAGGCCCCAAGGTGTCGATCGAGCAGACAGCCGTAATTGATTTTATAAGTCAAAGCCACAAAGGCGAACTGCGCCTAACGATCAGCGACCATTTGGCGTGGGATGAGGGAGGTCAGCATTTGCTATTATTGCAAGAAAAGCTGAACGCTTATCTCCGGTTTATTGAGAGTGGAGAACTAAAAGAAAAATACCCTCGATCAGTGGGCCAGCCTATTATTATCAATCTGGTGACGAAATTTTTTCCTTCCAAACAAGGTCTGACATTTTTAGAAAAAGCAAAAGCTGCAATATCAGCGGCTGGCTTCGAACTTCAAGTTGAGGTGCAGCAACTGAATTGATCTAGTAGTGTCTGCTATTCCGTCGATTGCATCAAAACCAGACAGACCGCTTTCCACCCAAGCCGGTCGACCCATAGCACGACCACGAGTGTCGGCTTCGGAGAATGTCTTCAGGAAGGCCGGGCGACCGGGATGGGCGCAGAGCAGCCGATTGTCATATCCAGGATACTAACCGCTGGATGGGATTACTCCGCTATGCTCGCATGACAAGTGGGGGGACCTTTGGTTAGCTCCGGTACGACCCGTTGATGTCGATATAGCCGTGGGTGAGGTCGCAGGTCCACACGGTGGCATGGCCATCGCCGAGGCCGATATCGACGGTGATTTCGATCTCCCGGCCCTTCATGTGCGCGACCACGGGGGTTTCGTCGTAACCGGGCACGACGCCGCCGTTCTGAGCCATCCAGACGCCGCCTACGGCGATGCCGAGCTTGTCACGGTCCGCCGGTTCGCCCGCTTTGCCGACGGCCATGACGATGCGGCCCCAATTCGCGTCCTCGCCCGCGATGGCGGTTTTCACCAAGGGCGAATTGGCAATGACCATGCCGATGCGCTTGGCCGAGGCGTGGCTGACCGCACCCTCGACATTAATGGTGACGAGTTTCTGGGCCCCCTCGCCGTCCCGCACCACCATCATGGCGAGCTCGTGCAGCACCTCGTGCAGGGCGCGGCGGAAATCCGCCAGGGCAGCGGGGTCATCCGTTGGTTTGTTGCCCGCCTGGCCGGTGGCGAAAAGCAGCACGGTATCCGAGGTTGAGGTATCGGAATCAATCGTCACGCAATTGAAGGTGCTCTCCACGCTTTTGGAGAGCATGGCCTGCAAGGCGGGGGCGGGGATCGCGGCGTCGGTGAAGATGAAGCTCAGCATTGTCGCCATGTCCGGCGCGATCATGCCCGAGCCCTTGGCGATGCCGTTGATCCGCACCTCTACCCCGCTCAACCGGGCCGTGCGGGTGGCACCCTTGGGGAAGGTGTCCGTGGTCATGATGGCGGAGGCGGCCTCGGCGAAACGGTCCGAAGTGAGGTTTGCTTTCAGCGCGTCCATCACCGCGACGATTTTTTCAGCAGGCAGTTTCTCGCCGATAACGCCAGTGGAGGCGAGGAATATCTGCCCTGGCTCGGTGCCCAATGTTTCCGCCGCGGCCTTGGCTGTGGCTTCCACCGCGCGGGCACCGGCAGCGCCGGTGAACACATTGGCATTGCCCGCATTCACCACCAAGGCACGGGCGGTGCCGCCGGGCAAAACCTCCCGGCACCAGGAAACCGGCGCGCCGGGGCATTGGTTGCGGGTGAACACGCCCGCCACGGTCGTGCCCTCGGCAAATTCAGCCAGCAGCACGTCTGTGCGGCCTTTATAGCGGATGCCCGCCGCCGCCGTTGCCAACCTCACCCCCGCCAGAGCGGGAAGCTGAGGCAGGGGAAGAGCCAAAGGCGAGACGGGAAGCGGGCCTGCCATGGCGGCTTAGTTGCCGGTGCTGCCAGAGGGGGCGGCCGCGGCCGGTGCGGTCTGCGGTACGGGCTTGCCATCCGCCCCATAGACAACGATTTTCACCTTGCCGCGGACATTGTTCAGCGTGTCCTGCACGGCCTGGTCGGTCAGTTTCTGGCGAATCTGGTCCTGCACATCGGCAAAAGCCGGGGTGGGGGCGGTGCGGTGGCCCTCGTTAAGAATAACGTGCCAGCCGAACTGGGTGTGGACCGGGGTTTTGGTGTATTCGCCCTTTTTCAACGCGAAGGCGGCATTGGCGAATTCCGGCACCATCTCGTCCTTGGAGAACCAGCCCAGCTCGCCGCCATTCTTGGCGCCGGGGTCGATGCTGTCTTTTTCCGCCAGCTTGGCGAAATCAGCGCCCTTGTTGAGCTGCTTGATGATGTCTTCCGCCTGCGCCTGGCTGGAAACCAGGATCTGC
>JAGWIL010000189.1 GCA_028866335.1 Rhodospirillales bacterium | reverse complement strand
TGTTTTCAGGTAAGCCTGGAATACCACCCTGATGCTTTTGCCTCGCTGGATGATGCTTTTAATCCTGCCACCAATGCCGCCTATGCGGGCACATATTTAACCCAACTTAAGGCGCAGACGGGCTCCTGGAACAACGCCATCGCCGATTACCATTCGGCTTTGCCAGATCTTGGTCTGCCGTATCAGCGCCTGGTGCTGGCGGCCTGGCGGCGGCTTGGGAACATGCCGCCGGATTTAGGCGCGGATATCGCAGAGGCGGCATTTCAGGCGCCGGACCCGGTGGTTATCATTCAGTCGCCTGAGGCGCGGAAGGTGCATGTGTACACCATGAACGCGCCGGACGATGCGTCCTGGCGCCCTGGGTTGCCGCGCGTTATCGATGACCCGTGACGGGCTCAGCGATTGAATTTGGGCCGGGCAAGCTCTAGAGCAGGCGGATCATGAGCGAAAACAATATCACCGCCCAGCTGAGCTGGCCCTTCCGTGAAGCCGAACGCATTGCCCTGCGGCTGAAACAGAAAGGTAAGACCGAGGCGCTGTTCGAGACAGGCTATGGCCCCTCCGGCCTGCCGCATATCGGCACATTCGGCGAGGTGGCGCGCACGAGCTGGGTGCGTAAGGCATTCACGGATCTCACCGGCCTGCCTTCCCGTTTGCTGGCGTTTTCAGATGATATGGATGGCCTGCGCAAGGTGCCGGACAATGTGCCGAACAAGGAGATGCTGCGCGAATTCCTGGGCAAGCCGCTCACGCGCATCCCGGACCCGTTCGGCAAGTTTGAAAGCTTCGGCGCCCATAACAACAACATGTTGCAGGAATTCCTGCGCGCCTTCGGGTTTGAGTTCGAGTTTGCCTCCGCCAGCGATTATTACGCCTCTGGCCGGTTCGACGCGGCGTTGCTGCATGTTTTGCGTCATCATGACGAGATTGTGCAGATTATCCTGCCCACGCTGGGGGCGGAGCGCAAGGCGACCTATTCGCCGATTCTGCCCATCCATCCGCGCACCGGAATTGTCATGCAAGTGCCAATTGACCGCGTTGATGCAGACCACGGCACCGTGTTCTGGACCGACCCGGAAACTGGCGTGAAGTTTGAAACCTCCGTGTTGGGTGGCAATGCCAAGCTGCAATGGAAAGCCGATTGGGCGATGCGCTGGTACGCGCTGGATGTGGATTACGAAATGTCCGGGAAGGATCTTATCGACTCCGTGAAGCTCTCCTCATCCATCTGCCGGGCTTTGGGCAAGGAGCCGCCGTTGACGCTCACTTACGAGCTGTTCCTGGATGATAAGGGTCAGAAGATCAGCAAGTCTAAGGGCAATGGGCTTTCCATCGAGCAATGGCTGACCTACGCGCCCAAGGAGAGCCTGGCGCAGTTCATGTATCATGCGCCGCAGCGGGCCAAGAAACTGTTCTTCGAGGTGATCCCTCGCTCAACGGATGACTACATCAATTATGTTGCGGCACTGCCCATGGCGGAAAAGCCGCATGACAACCCGGCATGGCATATTCATGGCGGCGCGCTGCCGGAACATGCAGGTTCGCCGATCAGCTTCACCATGCTGCTGAACCTCGCCTCGGTGAGCAATGCGGATAGCGCCGAGATGCTCTGGGGCTTCATCCGCGCCTATATGCCCGAGGCCAATGCTGAGAGCTTCCCGTTCCTGGCGGAGTTGGTGCATTACGCCGTGGCCTATAACCGGGATTTCGTGGCACCGAAGCGCCAATACCGTGCAGCCAGTGCGGCTGAGCGCGCGGCGCTGGAAGATTTGCGGAACCGGCTGGCCAGCTTCAAGGAGGCTGAATACCCCGGCGACACCCAGGCTGAGCAACTGCAAAACCTGGTTTATGCCGTCGGCAAGGAGCAGGAGTTCAAGCCGCTGAAGGCGTGGTTCGATTGTCTTTATCAAGTGCTGCTGGGCACCCAGGAAGGCCCGCGTTTTGGCGGGTTCATTGCCCTTTATGGCGTGGAACGAACGATAGCCTTGATTGAGAAAAACCTCGCCCGCGAGGCGGCGGCGGCCTGAATCTTGCGCCGCCACCTTAAGCTGCTGCCGCCTGTATTTGGGTTTTTGCTTCTGGTGGCCATTGGTTTTGGGTTGCACGGCGTTCTGGCCAAGGTGGGCGTGGCGCAGGTTTTCGCCGCCTTTCTGGCAACGCCGGTATGGAAAGTCATTCGTGCCGTGGCACTATTGGCGGCTTCCATTTGTATTATGGCGGCTTATGACCTGCCGGGCGTGTTCTTTGCAAAGCGGCGCGGGGGCGGTCCGCATCTGCCTTACCCCAGCATCGGCCTGGCATCATTCTGTGCCTATGCGTTGAGCCATGTTCTGGGTGCGGCAGCCCTTACCGCCGCGGCCATCCGCCTGCGGTTTTACGCGCATTGGGATGTGCCGCCGGGCGGCATCGCGCGGATTGTAGCACTTTCGGGCAGTAATTTTACGCTAGGCGTGTTCACGCTCATGGGCGTGCTGCTGCTGGCGGACCCATACGCTGTGCCGCTGCCGGGAATTTCGGATTTTTATTTGTTACGCGGGCTTGGGCTGGCGCTGCTGGCGGTGCCGTTGTTTTACGTTCTGGCGGCGCGCAAGCGGGATGCGGTGGTGCTGCTTGGCAAGACGATCGCCCTTCCGGGGGCGCGAATCGCCCTGGCGCAGATTGTAGTTTCTTGCCTCGATATCTGCTGCGCCTGTGCCATTCTGCACGCGGTTCTGCCCGCGGCACCTGGGCTGGGTTATGCCCATACGTTAAGTATTTATGTGGGCGCCTTTGCCGCGGGCGTGCTTTCAGGCTTGCCGGGCGGGGTTGGCGTGTTCGACTCGGTGTTGCTGCTGGGGTTTTCCGCTTATTTGCCTGCCGCTGAGGCGCTGGGGGCGATTTTGTTATTCCGCGTTATGTATTTTCTGGCGCCGGCATGTTTGGCAGGGTTGTGTTATGCCGGGCACGAGCTTTGGGTTTACGCATCGAAGGACCGTAAATCCTGACCTTCGTCGTGCCCGCGTAGGCGCTGCTCAGTCCGCGTGTTCCTCTCGCGCGGCTTCCCAAACCTCTTTCGCGGCATCCAGATTCATCGCGCCGATGCCAAGCCCCGCGATTAGGTCCGGCCAGAGGCTGTGCCATAAATAGGCCGTGCCGACCCCCGCCAGGATGATGGCGGCATTGGCCAGCACATCGTTGCGGGCGGAGAGAAAGGCGGCGCGGGTGATGCTGCCACCAGTGTGGCGGTGGCGGGCAAGGACTGTCGCCGCGCAGAGATTAACCACCATGGCGGCCAGGCCAGTTAGGGAAAGCCAGGCGGCGTCAGGTGCTTGCGGGTGCCAGATTTTGGCAATGGCCTGCCAAAGCGTGGCAAGGCTGGGCACGAAGATCAGCCCCGCCATCACCATGCCAGCCTTGGCCCGCGCCTTTGGCGTCCAGCCAAGGGCAATGAGCAGCAGCAGGTTTACCGCCGAATCTTCCAGGAAATCCACGCTATCCGCGAACAGGGAGACGGAGCCAATGGAACGCGCCACGGCGAATTCAAAAAAGAAGAATCCAAAATTCAGGAGGAGCGCCGCCAGAGCGGCCTGGCGGAGTGAGATTTTGGTCAAGGCGTTCTCCTGAAATGAAAAACGGCGCCCGAAGGCGCCGTTTGGATCAGCGGCGCAGGTTAAGGCGGCCGATCAAATCCTGATAGCGCTTCACATTCTTGCGCTTCAGATAATCCAGCAGCGAGCGGCGCTGGCCGACGAGAACCAACAGGCCACGGCGGGAATGGTAATCCTTCGCGTGGGTCTTCAGATGCTCGGTGAGGTTGGAGATGCGCTCGGAGAGCAGAGCCACCTGAACTTCCGGTGACCCGGTATCGTTGGCGGCGGTGGCGTATTCGGCAACGAGCTCCGTGCGGCGCTCTGGCGTAATCGACATCGTGATATCCTTATAAAAAGGGTTAAAACAGGCGCTCGGGCTTCAGCCACCCTTCAGAGAGTCGGGCCATTGCCTTCACGCGCCCCG
>JAGWIL010000188.1 GCA_028866335.1 Rhodospirillales bacterium | reverse complement strand
CAGGCGAGGTCCGCGAAGAAGTCGTTGCCCTTGTCGTCCACCACGATGAAGGCCGGGAAATCCTTCACTTCGATCTTCCAAACGGCTTCCATGCCAAGCTCCGGGTATTCCAGAATTTCGACCTTGGTGATGTTGTTTTGCGCCAGCACCGCCGCTGGGCCACCGATGGAGCCGAGATAGAAACCGCCATGTTTGGCGCAGGCTTTCGTCACGGCCTCTGAGCGGTTGCCTTTGGCCAGCATCACCATGGAACCGCCTGCCGTCTGGAACGCCTCCACGTAGCTGTCCATCCGCCCCGCCGTGGTGGGGCCAAAGCTGCCGGTGGCCATGCCTTCCGGGGCTTTCGCGGGGCCAGCGTAATAAACCGGGTGGTTTTTCATGTAGTCTGGCAGACCCTCTCCGCGGTCCAGCCGCTCTTGCAGCTTGGCGTGGGCGATATCCCGCGCCACCACGATGGTGCCGGTGAGCGCCACACGGGTTTTTACGGGGTGTTTGGAAAGCTGCGCCAGGATGTCCGGCATCGGCTTGCTGAGGTCGATGGCGACAACCTCGCCGCCCAGATGTTCATCAGTGATCTCGGGCAGATATCTGGCCGGGTTGGTTTCAAGCTGTTCCAAATACACGCCTTGGGGCGTGATTTTGGCCTTCACCTGCCTGTCGGCCGAACAAGACACGCCGATGCCGATGGGCAGAGACGCACCATGCCGGGCCAGGCGGATAACCCGTACATCATGGCAGAAATATTTGCCGCCAAACTGCGCGCCGATGCCGATTTTGCGGGAAATTTCCAGCACCTGCCGCTCCATCTCCAGGTCCCGGAAGGCGTGGCCGGTGGTATCGCCGCTGGTGGGCAGGTTGTCGTAATATTTGGTGGAGGCGAGCTTGACGGTTTTCAGACAAAGCTCAGCCGAGGTGCCGCCAATGACGATGGCGAGATGGTAAGGCGGGCAGGCGGAGGTGCCCAGCGTTTTGATCTTGGCCTCGATGAAGGCGTAGATTTTCTCCGGCGTTAAAACCGCGCGGGTTTCCTGAAACAGATAGGTTTTATTGGCCGAGCCGCCGCCCTTGGCGATGAATTGCAGGTGAAATTCATCCGCATGGTGCTCGCCTGGGGCGGCCATGATGTCGAACTGTACGGGCAGGTTATTGCCGGTGTTCTTTTCCTCAAACATCGAAAGCGGCGCCATCTGCGAATAGCGCAGATTGGTTTCGGTGTAGGTGCGCGCCACACCCCAGGAGAAGGCTTCTTCCTCATTGCCATCCACCCATACGCGCTGGCCTTTTTTGCCGAACACCAGGGCGGTGCCGGTATCCTGGCACATGGGCAGAATGCCCTTGGCGGAAATGGTGGCGTTTTTCAGGAATTCCATGGCCACGTAGCGGTCGTTCTCGCTGGCCTCGTCGTCCTGCAAAATATTGGCAAGCTGCTGCAAATGCGCCGGGCGGAGCAGATGCGAGATGTCGTGATAAGCCTGGAACGCCAGCTCAGCCAGCGCGCCTTCGGTGATTTTGAGAACGCCCTTGCCCTCCACCTCTATGGTGGAAACCCCGGCGATATCGAGCTTGCGGTATTTCGTATCGTCCTCGCCCAGCGGAAACATCGGCGAATAGGCGAAACCGGGGCTGCGCTTCAAAGGGGCGTTCATGGGCTGCTCAGTCTTTCTGGCGGCGGCGGAAGGCATCCAGGCTTACCACATCGGCGGGGGCATCCGTGGCGCGCGCGGGCACATCATCGCCCTGCGCTTCTGGAATATCGGCCACTTTTATGGGCTCTGGCACGTCCACATGGAATTGCAGGCCAAAGCGCACTTCCGGGTCCGCGAAGCTGGTGATGGCGGCGATGGGGATGATGAGGGTGGTGGGAATGCCGGAAAAGCTGAGCCCGACGGAAAGAACCTCATCATCCACGGAGAGGCCATGGAACTGGTGCTGCAGCACGATGGTCATTTCTTCCGGATACTGCGCCTTCAGCCGGTCTGGGATGGCGACGCCGGGGTATTCGGTTTTGAAGCTGATGTAAAAATGATGCCCGCCGGGCAGCCCTTCCGCCGCCACATGGTGCAGCGCGCTAACCACCACCTGGCGCAGCGCATCCTGCGTCCATTCATCATAGGGCAACAGCGATTCAGGTGTGTTCAGATCGTCTTCGGCCATAACTCCAAATCCCTTCAAGTCCCGGCTTCTTCCGGGGCTCCGGCTCCCGTTTTGCGCCTTAGCGGGAATCCCGCTCGTAATGGCGATAATATTTTTCGGTTACCAGGTCAGTCTGCACGACGATGGCGATATCCGTGGTGTTGAACTGGCTGTCGATCACCGCACCTTCGCCCACAAATCCGCCGAGCCGTAGATAGCCTTTAATCAGCGGCGGCAGGCGCATCAATGCCTGTTTGGGGTTGATTGATTCAGGCGGCAGGCGGCGCATTTCGACATAACGCTCTGCCAAGGCAACCGGGCGGATGGCCTCTGGCGCGTTGTGGTGCGTGGCGAGGTAGGTGAGCTCCTCGGCCAGGGTATCCGGGTTGGTGCCGTTGAGCGAGGCGCAGCCGAACATCAGCTCTATGCCATAATGAAACACATAAGCCGCGATGCCGCGCCACAGCAATTGCAGCACCATGCGGCTGCGATAAGCCGCGGCGGTGCAGCTACGCCCCAGCTCCAGCTTGCGGCCGGGGAAGTGTTTCAGCGCCGTGATGTCGTACTCGCTCTCGGAATAGAAGCGGCCAAAGGCATCCGCCGCCTCCTGCCGGATGAGCCGGTAGGTGCCGACCACGCTTTCAGCGCCTTCGCCGAAATCGTGGTCCACCACCAGGAGATGGTCGGCGATGGCGTCGAACTCATCCTGGTCCAGCTTCGCGGCCAGGGTGGCGGCATCTGCCTGGGCGCCCATTTCCTCGTAGAATACGCGGTAGCGCAGGGCCTGGGCGGCTTTTAGCTCAGCCGCGTTAGTGGCCAGCCGCACGCCAAGATTGCCGGCGCGCAGCTCGGCAAAGCCGGGTGCGGCGTTGCCGATGGTGAAGCGCGGCAGCTCGGGGATGATGTTCTGGTTCATGTGGCGGGGCGCCCGAACAGCTCGATTTTGATCACATCGATCTCCAGTCCTCGCGCACGGGCAATCTCACGCAAGGCCTGTTCAACCTCGGGCGCCTCGAATTCGATGACGTCGCTGGTGCTTTTATCGACAAGGTGAAAATGGTTGGCCTCCCCGCTCGGCTCATACCGCGCGCGGCGGCTACCTAAATCCCGGCGGGAGAGTATGCCCTTGGCTTCCAGCAGGCGCACGGTGCGGTAGAGTGTGGCCAATGAGATACGGTTATCGATACGGTTGGCGCGCCGGTGCAGCTCCTCCACATCCGGGTGGTCGGTTGCCTCCGATAACACCCGCGCAATCACCCGGCGCGGACCTGTCATCTTCAGCCCGTTCTCTATGCACAGGCGCTCGATGCTTATATCCATCGTGGAGCCTTGTGGCCCAAACTTTAAACCCGGTCCAGCCTTAAAGGAGCAGATATGCCGGTAAGCCTGTTACCGACTCACGACAAAGCCATCGACATTACCACCGAGATTTGCCCGATGACCTATGTGCGGACGCGCCTGGCGCTGGATGCGATGCAGGCGGGGCAGGTTCTGCTGGTGAAGCTGAAGGGCGAGGACCCGCTGCGCAATGTGCCCCGCGCCGCGGCGGACCAGGGGCATGAGCTGCTGGATTTGCTGGAGCAGCCGGATGGGACCCATGTGCTGGTGATCCAGAAGGTTTGAGCAAAACCGCTCTGGCGGCCCTCAGGCACCAAAAAAGCCGCAAATGCCTTGGGCATTGCGGCTTTATCTGGAATTTTTGTGAAACCCGCCGGAAAGCGGGAAAGAGGGTTTTAGAAACCCTCGCGCTCGATCCGCTTGCGCTCCATCTTGCGGGCGCGGCGAACAGCCTCGGCGGCTTCGCGGGCGCGGCGCTCGGAGGGCTTTTCGTAATGGCGGCGGAGCTTCATCTCGCGGAACACGCCCTCGCGCTGCAGCTTC
>JAGWIL010000187.1 GCA_028866335.1 Rhodospirillales bacterium | reverse complement strand
CGCGAAGTGTTAGGACTGAACCTGGATAAGCGCGCCGCCATCGTCCTGGCGCTGGAACAACTGCACAGATCATGACCAAGACGAAGTTTTATATCACCACGCCGATTTACTATGTAAACGGCGCGCCGCATCTCGGCCACGCCTACACCTCCACCGCGGCGGATGTGCTGGCCCGCTGGCACCGTCTGCAAGGTGATGACGTATTCTTCCTCACCGGCACGGATGAGCACGGCCAGAAGGTGGAAGCCGCCGCCCTGGCCGCCGGAATCGCCCCGCAGGCATTCGCAGATCGCGTCTCGGCGGATTTCGAGGATATGGCGAAGGCGATGAACATCTCCAACGATGATTTCATCCGCACCACCTCCACCCACCACAAGCGGGCCTGCCAGGCCATCTGGAAAAAGCTTGAGGAAAACGGCTTCATTTATCTCGGCGCTTATGAGGGCTGGTACGCGGTACGTGACGAAGCCTTCTACGATGAACCCGAAACCGCGCTGAAGCCGGATGGCACGCGCTATGCCCTGTCTTCCGGGGCCGCGGTGGAATGGGTGGTGGAGCCCAGCTATTTCTTCAAACTCAGCGCCTTTCAAGATAAACTTCTGGCATTCTACGAAGAAAATCCCGGCTTCATCGCCCCCACCGCCAAGCGCAACGAAATTCTGTCCTTCGTGCGTGGTGGCCTGAACGATCTTTCAATCTCCCGCACGTCGTTCTCCTGGGGCATTCCGGTGCCGGGCGATGAAAAACATGTGATGTATGTCTGGCTGGACGCGCTGGTGAACTACCTCACCGCTGCTGGCTACCCAGACGACACCGCCGAACGCTGGGGCTATTGGCCCGCCAGCCTGCATCTGGTCGGCAAGGAGATCATCCGCTTCCATTCCGTCTATTGGCCCGCATTCTTAATGGGGGCAGGGCAAGCGCTGCCGAAAAAAGTGTTCTCCCATGGCTGGTGGACGGTCGAGGGCGAGAAAATGTCAAAATCCCTGGGCAATTTCATCGATGTCCGGCCTTTGGTGCAGGAATATGGGCTGGACCAGATCCGCTATTTCATCCTGCGCGAAGTGCCCTTCGGCAATGACGGCGATTTTTCCCGCGAGGCCCTAAAGCGCCGCATCAATTCAGACCTCGCCAACGGCATCGGCAATCTGGCGCAGCGCACGCTCTCCTTCATTGGCAAAAACGCTGGTGCCGCCGTGCCACCCAAGGGCGCATTGCAGGAGGCCGACGAGGCGCTGCTCGCCCTGGCGGCGGCGCTGCCTGATAAAATCCGCGCGGCGATGGAAAAGCTCGCCTTCCACGAGGCGCTGGACGAAGCCTGGCGCGTGATCCGCGCCGCTGACGGCTATATCGACACCCAAGCCCCCTGGAGCCTTCGCAAAACCGACACGGACCGGATGAACACCGTGCTCTACACGCTTTGCGAGGTGTTGCGCGCGCTGGGCGTGGTGTTGCAGCCTTTCATGCCGGAAACCATGGCCAAGCTGCTGGATTATCTGGGCCTGGGCGATGACCGCTCGCTTGCCGTGCTGAACACGCCGCTGGTTGAGGGCACGGCACTTCCAACCCCCATTGGCCTGTTCCCCCGCGTGGTCGAGGCGGCGTAATGCTCGTCGATTCCCATTGCCACCTTGATTATTTCAACAAGCCCGGCGAGCAGGCAGAGATTATCGCCCGCGCCGTGGTGGCCGGGGTAGAGGAGATAGTAACCATCGGCGTCACCCTGGCGCAGAGCCATGAGGCCATCGCCATCGCCGAGGCTTACGATAATGTCTGGGCCTGCGTTGGCATCCACCCCAACCACGCGGCGGATGTGCTGCCGGTGGTGGAACCGGAGGTGCTGGCCAAGCTCGCCGCGCACCCCAGGGTTATCGGCATCGGCGAATCTGGCCTCGATTATTTCTACGACAAAGCACCGAAGGATGTGCAGGAGCAGAACTTCCGCGCCAATATCCGCGCCGCGCGCCTCGCTGGCCTGCCTATCTGCATCCATGCCCGCGATGCGGATGCCGACATCGCCCGGATCCTGCGTGAGGAGCGGGCAGGGGGGCATTTTGAGTTCCTGCTGCATTGTTTCTCCTCCACCCGCGCGCTGGCAGAAGCGGCGATGGAGATGGGCGGGTATTTCTCCTTCTCCGGCATCCTGACTTTCCCGAAGGGCGAAAACGTCCGGGAAGTCGCCGCCATCGTGCCAGAGGATAGAATCCTGGTGGAGACGGATAGCCCTTATCTTGCCCCCGCACCTTACCGGGGCAAGCGTAATGAGCCCGCCTACACTGCCTTTACCGCCACCAGACTGGCGGAAATAAGGGGGCTCGCACCAGCCGCACTGGCAGCACTCACCACCCGCAATTTCCGCAATCTGTTCAAAAAGGCCGCGCGATGAAAATCACCCTGCTGGGCACAGGCGGCTCAGCCGGGTTGCCACAAATCGGCGGAGCGGACGGCAAAGGCGATTGGGGTCAGACCGATCCCAACGAGCCGCGCAACTGCCGCTCGCGCCCCAGCATCGTTATTGAAACCGATACCGGCCACAATATCCTCGTCGATACCTCACCTGATATGCGCTACCAGCTCACGGGTTGCGGTATTGGCAGGGTCGATTCCCTGCTGTTCACCCACGCCCATGCGGACCACGTCTCCGGGCTGGATGATGTGCGCATCCTCAACCGCATCCTCGGCGCACCCATTCCAGCCTATGCCACGGCCGAGGTGTGGGACGAGCTGCAGCAGCGCTTCGCCTACGCTTTCCGGCCCTGGAAAGGCGGGTTTTTCGGCCGCCCGGTCATGGAGACAACTGAAATCATCCCTGGCCAGAGCTTCCAAATCTCCGGGCTGAACATCCTGCCCATCGAGCAAGACCATGGCTACACAAACAGCCTCGGCCTGCGCTTTGGCGATATCGCGTATTGCACGGATGTCGTGCGGCTGGACGAAACCGCCTTGGCCGCCTTGCGCGGCGTGAAAACATTCATCGTGGATTGCTTCACGCCCGCCCGCGACCATCCGACACATGCGGGGCTGCCTACGGTGATGAATTGGGTTGAAACCTTGCGCCCGGCCCGCACCATCCTTACGCATATGGGCCCGGCAATGGATTACCGCTCGCTTCTGGCCACATTGCCGCCCGGCATTGAGCCCGGCTATGACGGCATGACGATCAACGCCTAAAAAATGGCCCGGAAAACACCCCGGGCCATAAAGTAACTGCATTACAAAGTTTAAGCGGCGGCGCGGCTGTTTGGCATCTGGGCTGCCAGCGTCGCGCGAATGGCCTGCGGCAATTGCCTAAACGATTTCACGCGCGGATAAGCCATTTCCTGCTTCCCTGCGGCATCCCCAAAAATCGCCGCGTGCTCGGCCCAGTTGTCGAACACCATCCTGTCCACATTGTCGATGAACGTTTCCACCGAAACGCCTTCGGCCAGTATCAAATCATGCTCATCAACCTCGACATGATAATAAACGAAATTTTCGCTTATCGGTTCACGCAGAATGGTCTCTCCATTCACCAGCGCGCCTGCGTTCACCAGCGTATTCCCAATCAACAAGGCATGGTCTGGGGAAATAAGCAGGTCGCGGGAAGGGGAGTGGCCATCCAACGCTCCGGCGCGAATACGCACAGGTAAAACCCGCAGCGGGTCGGCAAAACGCGGAGAAACCGAACGGCGGCCAATCCAGCGCACCGGCACGGCATCGCCCTTATCGGTCAATACGAGGTCGCCGAGCTCAAGTTCATCCACCCGCTTTTCGCCATATGGCGTGGCGATAAGCGTTTCGCCAAGAAAGCAAGCCGTGCTGCCAGGCGTTGCATCCAGCGTCACATTAAAGGCCCCGGTGCTGCCGGTTTCGGTCACGGTCAACGGGCCTGAGTGCCCCACATTCACCGTGCCTGTAGGCAAAGCCGTGCCCGCAACCGTTACGCTCCCAAGCGAAGTGCCGCCCGCGTTAAACAATGTGATGGTCTGCCCGCCGGTGGTATTGGTTATGCTGTAGGAACCTAGAGGTTGGGCAAGATTCG
>JAGWIL010000011.1 GCA_028866335.1 Rhodospirillales bacterium | reverse complement strand
GACAAAAACCCCTCGAACGCGTTCTGATGCACATACCGAGGGGAGCTCCGAGACGGAGCTGAGACGTCGCCAGGGGAATTTCCCGCCGCGATAAACCCTTTGAACCTGATCCGGTTAACACCGGCGGAGGGACGGGATTTATCAGGCGCGAAGCGTCCCCGCTCTCCATTCATTGTTGAGGAGAGTGCGCGTGCAAAACCAAACCAAACCAGCTTCCGTCACCACCGGCCCCATCATCGGGTCTAAGAAAATTCACCTCACCGCTCCGGGGCGCGATGATATCTCTGTGCCGTTCCGTGAGGTGGCATTGCACCCCAGCGCGCAGGAACCACCCTTCCCGCTTTACGACACGTCGGGCCCTTATACCGACACGAATGTTACGATTGACCTTGATGCCGGGCTGGCAAAGCCACGGGCGGGCTGGGTGGCGGCGCGCGGGTTCACCAGGCCCCCCGGCCGACTTGTGCAACCGGCTGATAATGGCTTTGCCTCGGCGGATATGCTGGTGCCGCCCTGCCCGGCCCGGTACGAGATACACGAAGGAAAAACAGGCCAGCACGTCACGCAATTTGAATATGCCCGCGCTGGCATCATCACCGAAGAGATGATCTACGTTGCCCACCGGGAAAATCTAGGCCGGGCCGCAGCCATGCCGGATGCCGCAGCGCGCCTGGCCGATGGCGAAAGCTTCGGTGCCATCATCCCGGATTTCGTCACGCCGGAATTTGTCCGCGCGGAAATTGCGGCCGGCCGCGCCATCATTCCCGCCAATATCAACCACCCGGAAGTCGAGCCGATGATTATCGGCCGCAACTTCCTGGTAAAAATCAACGCCAATATCGGCAATTCGGCTGTCACCTCTTCCGCCGCCGAAGAGGTGGAAAAGCTCGTCTGGGCGATACGCTGGGGTGCTGATACGGTGATGGACCTTTCCACCGGGCGCAACATTCACAACATACGCGGATGGATTCTCCGCAACTCTCCGGTTCCCATCGGCACCGTGCCCATCTATCAGGCGCTGGAGAAAGTTAATGGCGACGCCTCGAAACTTAGCTGGGAGGTTTTTAAGGACACGCTGATTGAACAAGCTGAACAAGGCGTTGATTACTTCACCATCCATGCCGGAGTCCGGCTGGCGCATATTCCGCTCACAGCAAAGCGCGTCACCGGCATCGTCTCTCGCGGTGGTTCCATCATGGCGCAATGGTGCCTTTCGCATCACCGGGAAAGCTTTCTCTATGAGCATTTCAGCGAAATTTGCGACATCATGCGTAAATACGATGTCTCCTTCTCGCTCGGTGATGGGCTGCGTCCCGGCTCCAACGCCGATGCCAACGATGCCGCGCAATTCGCCGAGTTGGAAACATTGGGAGAGCTGACACAGATCGCCTGGGCCAAGGGCTGCCAGGTGATGATCGAAGGCCCCGGCCATGTGCCCATGCACAAGATCAAAGCGAATATGGATAAGCAGCTTGCCACATGTGGCGAGGCACCGTTCTACACGCTCGGGCCACTAACAACGGATATCGCCCCCGGCTATGATCACATCACCTCCGCCATCGGAGCCGCGATGATCGGCTGGTTCGGCACCGCCATGCTTTGTTATGTCACGCCCAAAGAACATCTTGGCCTGCCAAACCGTGAAGATGTGAAAACCGGCGTCATTACCTACAAGCTTGCGGCCCATGCGGCGGATTTGGCCAAAGGCCACCCGGCCGCCAGATTGCGCGACGACGCCATCTCCCGCGCGCGTTTTGAATTCCGCTGGGAAGATCAATTTAATTTAGGGCTCGACCCGGATACAGCCCGCGCGTTCCATGATGAAACCCTACCCAAGGAGGCCCATAAAACCGCGCATTTCTGCTCCATGTGCGGGCCGAAATTCTGCTCGATGAAAATCAGCCACGACATTCGGGAAGAAGCCGCACGGGTGGCGGGCCTGGAAGAAAAAAGAGCCGATTTTAATGAAGGTGGTCAGAAAATTCACGTGCCCTTGATGGATAGCTAATCGCCTCAAACCCGAAACCGACGCATATTTGCCATGATTATGTAGCGGATCAAAACAGCTACATATAACATGCATTCTACTTGCATCTTTTTTGCAAGGCTTTATAGGTGTATTTATTATACATCTATAAAGCCTACGTAAAGGACCTGCCCGCATGTCAAAACCGCTTAGCGCCACAACAATTAGCATCGTTAAAGCCACCGTCCCGGCATTGGCCGCGCACGGGCCCGCGATCACCGTTGAGATGTATAAGAGACTGTTTCAAAACAAAGAGGTTCGCTCTCTTTTCAATCAGGCTAACCAAGGTGAACATGGCGCGCAGGTGAATGCTCTGGCCATGGCCATTCTTGGCTATGCGCGAAACATCGAAAATCTTGGAGCGTTGGCACCTGTTGTAGAGCGCGTCGCGCATAAGCATGTCGGCTTTAACATTCTGCCCGAACATTATCCTTATGTTGCGGAAGCCTTGCTGGGGGCTATTGCGCATGTGCTGGGCCCTGCTGCAACACCAGAAATATTGGCAGCCTGGGGCGAAGCCTATTGGTTTTTAGCCAACATTCTTAAGGGGCGGGAAAAATCGCTCCGCGATGATCTCCTGGCGGCTGAAGGCGGATGGACCGGCTGGCGGGATTTTGTGGTCGTAGCCAAAACCCGTGAAAGCGCGGTCATCACCTCCTTCTTGCTTAAACCCGCCGATGGCGGCAAAGTGGTTCAGCACAAACCCGGGCAGTATCTAACCTTTACGCTGTCTCCTGATGAAAACACGATCTTGAAACGTAATTATTCAATCTCGTCTGGCCCCAACCAAGATAGTTACCGGATCTCCGTCAAACGCGAGCCCGCCAGCCAAGGTGGTTCAGCTTATCTGCATGATCATGTGATGGAAGGCTCCTTGGTTAAGGTCGCCCCTCCCTCGGGAGATTTCTTTCTTACGTCCAACCAGAACAGGCCCGTGATTTTGCTTTCCGCAGGCGTTGGGCTAACGCCGATGATGAGCATGTTGGAAGCTATCACCTCAGAAAAAGCGAATTTCAGCACATACTATATTCACGCTGCACTTAACAGCGACACCCACGCCATGCGCGAACGCGTAAAGGCGCTTGCCCAGCAACACTCCAATACAAAAACTACAATTTTTTACTCCACACCCTTGGCGCAGGACGTACCGGGCAGCAGCCACGATATTACCGGCTTCATCAATATCGATTGGCTACAGGCGAACACCCCGCTGCTTGATGCTGATGTCTATCTCTGCGGGCCACGGCCGTTTCTGAGAAACTTGGTTGCTGATCTTAAGGAACACGGCATCGCGTCAGACCGGATTCATTACGAATATTTCGGTCCGGCGGATGAACAGCTCGCGGCCTGAAGCTGCCAGCCAAATTTCTGCTTCGCGGCAAAATCATCCCAACAGGCTCTGAGTCGGCTTCATGGCTGGGCTTCCGGCTTGCGCCCGGCGAGATAAAGGGCGGGCAGCAGATTGGTGCAGAGCAGCGCGCTCCAGAGAATGCCGCCGCCGATCACCACCGCTAGCCCCTGCTCTGGCGCGGCACCTGCGCCAAAACCCAACGCGGTGGGCAGCATGCCGAGAATTGCCACGGCAGTGGTAAGGAAGATGGGGCGGAAACGCACACTCAGCACCTCGTCGATGGCATCTTCCGGGCTCATGCCCGCCGCCTCGTTACGCTGGGCGCGATCCAGCAGCACCACGCCATGATTCAGGCTCACCCCCGCCAGAGCCAGGAAGCCGATCAGCCCGATGCCGTTCAGCCCCAGCCCACTCACCGCCAGGGCCAAGCCGCCACCGGTCATCGCCAGCGGGATTTGCGCGAGTAGCAGCAGCGGCACACGCCAACCGGAGAAGCGCAGAAATAGCACCCAGGCCAAGGCCGCGATGGCGGCGATGGCGGCAAGCCCCAGCCCCAATGCGGCGCGCTCCAGCATCGGGTACAGCCCGCCGAAAACAATCCGCTCGCCCGGCGGTAGTTTTAAACCAACCAGGGCGCGCTTGGCCTGGGCGATGGCGATATTGGGCGCGGTGGTGGGCGTGGCCAGAATCTCCAGCACCCGCGCGCCGTCTATATGCATGAACTGGTTGGGGCTGGTGGTGAGCGAGACATCCGCCAGCGCCCCCAAATTCGTGGTGCCTATCGGCAGGGCGTTCAGCGCCGCCAGCGAGAGCAAGCGCGAATCCGGCAGCCGCAGATAGAGCGGCAGCGGTGCCGCACCATCCGGCAATTCGGCCACAACCTGGCCTGCCATCAGGGCCGAAACCTCATCGCTCACCGCCGAGGGCGTCATCCCCGCCGCTGCCAGCGCGCCCAAGCGCGGGGTGATGCGAATTTGTGTTTCCGGGTAGCCCTGGTCGTTGAACAAATCGCTCAACCCCGGCACGCGGCCAAGGCGCTGGGCAATGGCTTGGGCGGTGGCGGACATTTGGCCGAGATCATCGCCGTACAAATCCAGCGCGAAGGGCTGCGGCAGGCCGTTCAGGCTTTCGCCCAAACGCTCAATAGTAGGCGTATCAACACCCGTTTGCAGCGAGGGGAATTGCGTTTCCGCCTGCACACGGTTGGCGATTTCATCCAGGCTGGCACCGCCCACACCGGGTTTAAGAGAGATGGTGATCTCCCCGGCATAGGCGGGCTCGGTATAGGTGGAACCAGCGGCCGAACCGATGCGCGCCAGCACATGCTCAACCGCCGGGTCTTTCGCCAGCTGGGCGGAAAGGCGGCGCATCACAGCATCCGTATCCGCGAGCGAGGTGCCCGGGGCGAGGGTAAAGGATTCCAGAACCACACCCTCATTCGGCAACGGCAGCACGTTTACTGAAATCAGGCTCATCGCGCCCAAACTCACCAGCAGCAACGCCACGCAGGCCAGCACGGCACGTTTCGGGTAGGCCAAAGCCAAGCGGAACAAGCGCCGGTTCCAACCCATCAACCGCGTGAGCAACGCATTGGCTGCACGTGGCGGGCGCACGGCATGGCGCGGCAGCAAGCCCAGCCCCAGCGGGATCAGCGTTAGCGAAACCAGCAGCGAGGCGCTAAGCGCGAAGATCATGCCCAGCGCGAAGGGCACGCAGAACAGCCCCGCCAGCCCGCCAGTAAACAACAGCGGCACAAACACCAGCACGGTCGTCAATGTGCCGATGATATCCGGCGCCATAATCTCCGCCAAGCCCCGCCAGATGCCGGGCCAGGTGTCATCGCCCGCTTCCCAGCGGTGGAAGATGCTTTCCAGCACGATGATGGAATCATCCGCCACCAAGCCAAGGGCAACAATAATCGCACCAAAGGTAAGCAAATTGAGGCTCTGCCCCGTGGCGTATAGCCCGGCGATGCCCAGCAGCAGGGATGTTGGGAGAGACAAAGCCAGCAGCCAGGCACCACTGCCTAACCCCAGCACGGCGAGCAGCCCGGCAATCGCCAGCACCCCGCCAATGAGCAGGTTGCGGCGCAGATCATCGCTCGTCGCCCCCACCAGATGGCCCTGGTCGTAGATCCGCACCACCGAAACGCCTTGTGGCAGCGCTACGGATTTAATCGCCGCTTCCAACGCCTGTGTTACCGGTAAGGTAGAAGCGCCCTGCTGCTTGAAAACCACCAGCGCGATGGCGGGTTCGCCATCCAGCAGCTCGCGCTGATGCACAGGCTCCGTGCCATGAACAATCCTCGCTAGTGCGCCCAGCGGAATCGGCCCCTGCGGCCCCATCACCGGCACTTGCGCCAGTGCTACGGCACTGGGGGCATTGCCGAAAGTGATGAGGGAATCTGTGTGCCCGAGGCTGAGAGACCCGCCCGGCATCAGCATTGCCTGCCCGGCCAGCGCTTGTTGCAATGCCTGTATGGAAACCCCGGCCTGTTCCATCGCGGGCAGGTTGGGCTGCACCCACAGCGTCTCATCCCCAAGCCCGGCGCTGGTGACAAGCTGCACGCCCGGCACCGCGCGCAAGGCGGGCACCAGTTGCATTGCCACCGCCCGCGCCACGTCTGCCTGCGAGGTGCCAGGGGTAAAACGCACGGCGTAATTCGCCACTTCGTTAATGGCGTTGCCCATAATCTCGGTGAAAGGCTGCGCGCCAGGCGGCAGGCTGGTCTGGGCGCGCTCGATGGCACCGTTCACCGCCTGCAAATCTGCCTGGGCGTTGGTGGTGGCGGCAAAACGCAAATCCGTCTCCACCAGCCCGTCGCTGATGCTGCTGCGAACATTGGAGACACCCGGCAAGCCGAGCAGCACGCCCTCCAGCGGGGTGGCTACCATCGCCTCCATATCCGTGGCGGTGGTGCCAGGCAGATGCACGGTGACACTCACCTCCGGGTAATTAAAGGCGGGCAAAACCTCTTCGGGGATGTTGAACAGGGCAAACAACCCATAGCCGAGCAGCGCGGCATAGATCATCAGCCACAAAGCCGGGCGGGCAGCCAGGCGGTGCAAAGTGTCTCGCATGGCTTAATTCGGCGGCTGATATTGAGCGGCGATGCCGCGATGGTAGAGCAGCGCCGCATCTTGCACGATCACCTGATCCCCGGCGGCAAGGCCGGAGAGAATGGGCGTTTGCGCGCCGTCGGCTTCACCCGGCACCACCTGCATTGCGTGGTCGCCCTTCGTGTCATGCAGCATCACCCACCAGCGCCCATCATCCAGCACCAGCGCCTCGCTAGGCACCATCATCACCGCGTGGGGCGGCAGAGAGAGACTGAGCGTGCCGGCTTTACCCGGCAGCAAACCCGTGCCCGAGAAAGCCAGCACCACCCCGCCATCGGCCTGAACGCCCTGCACACCGCGCAGCGTGACGGGCATGGCGGGCTGGCCATCAGCGGGATTGAACCGCGCCGCCGTGCCGGGAGAAAGCGTGGCTGCCTGTGGGCCATAGAACACGGCCTTCACCCAGGTTCCGGCAGCCGGTTGCACGACCGCCACGGGCTGGCCCGGCTGGAGCGAAGCCCCAGGCCCCGCGCTAAGGCTTTGCACCTGCCCGGCCACCGGGCTTTGCAGGCTGGTGGCCGCGCGCAACGCCGCGAGCTCCGCCCGCGCGGCATTTGCTGCCGCTTCGGCCTGCGCCACGGCGGCTTTGGTGGAGAGATGATCCGCAAACTTGCCTCGTTCCGCCGCCAGGCTGGCATTGGCGGCGTTACTCGCCCCTTGCGCCGTGGCCAGTGCCGCCGCGATTTGCGGCCCGCCGAGCTGCCCTATGGTCTGCCCTGGCTGCACGCTTTCACCCGGCACCACGGAAAGGCCCATAAGTATACCCGCTTGCAGGGCGGTGATGGTAACGGGAGTACCCGGCTGCACGGAAGCAAAGCCGGAGAGAACGGGGGCTTGTTGTGTGGCTTCAACCGTGACCCACCCGGCCGGAGCCTGCGCGGTAAGCGCCAGAATGAGCCCAAACGGTAACGCATATCTTAGCTGTCGAATCATCCTGCCCTGATACGCGCCCTCGCCGGGCAGAACGGCGCTATATCGATGATAATTTTATCATTTTCAGCCTTCGGTTTTGCCGAACCGGAAGGCCATGCGCCGCAGCACCCCGTCGCGCAAAACAAAGTGATGCAGCAGCGCGACGGCGGCATGTGCGCCGGCCAAAACAATGATCGTCCAGGCGATGATGTCGTGGATCTGGTCCACGGCATACCCCGTTGCCTTGGAGAATGTTCCGAAAGGTGAGGCGATGAGCAGACCAAAAAAACTGAGCGGGTGGTTATCGGTCCAACGCGTTGCCACGCCGAGGATAATCTCCACCGCCAGCAGCCCATAAAGCGCGCGGTGCATCAGCCGCGCCAGCCGCGCCGATAAATCAAGGCCATCGTTGAAATGGGCCCGATGGCCAGGCAAGCGCCAGATAATTCGCGTGGCGAACACCGCCGCCAGCACCAGGCCAAAAGACATATGTCCCAGCACCATTAAACGATGTGCTGGCCGAGGGAAAAACCCCCATAATTCGGCGAGCCCAAATTGCAGAATGACTAGACCTGCCGTGAGCCAATGCAATGCGACCGTCATCTGGTCATAGCACAGGGCGTCTTGCGCCGCAGGAGGAGTTTCGGTTTTCATCGTAGAGTAATCCTTAAGCCACAACGCTCATTCATCAGCCATACCTGCGCCAATAGGGCTTAAAAATGCTATTTTGATGATCGTTTTGTCATTTTCATGCCGCGATGGGCGGAAAATACAAGCTCACCCGCGTACCTTGCCCCGGCGCGCTTTCAATCGCCGCCCGGCCACCATGCAGCTCCATAATCGTGCGCACGATGGAGAGCCCCAGCCCCGAGCCCTGGGCTGCCTTATGGCCCCGTGCCGGGTCGGTCTGATAGAAACGGTCGAACAGACGCGGAAGATGCTCTGGTGCAATGCCCGGTCCATGGTCCGAGACCGCGATTTCCACGCCGCCTGCCGCGCTGCCAGAGATGGCCAGCACAATCTCCGAACCAGGCGGCGCATGGCGCACCGCGTTGGCCAGCACATTCCCCACCCCCTGACGCAGCAACAGCGTATCCGCATAAAGCGCCGCAGCCCCTTCAACATGGAGGCGCAGCCCCTTGGGCCGAGATTGCGCCTCGTATTGCGCCACCACCCAGGCGCAAATCTCGGCAGCCTCGCAACGCTCCTGGCGCAGCGCGTGGCTGGGGTTTTCCACCCGTGCCAGAAACAGCAGGTTCTCAATCAGCCCAGTCAACCGCTGGCCATCCTCCAGCGCGGAGGCGATGGCGGCGCGGTATTCCGCCTCGCCGCGCGGGCGGGTAAGGCAGACTTCCAGGCTGCCCGTGAGGGTGGAAAGCGGGGTCCGCAGCTCATGCGCGATATCCGCCGAAAAACGGGAGAGACGTTCGAAGCTGGAGTCGAGATTATCCAGCATCTGGTTGAAAACCTGCACCAGCCCGGTCAGTTCAGGCGGCCAGGGCGGGTCCAGCGGAATACGGCGGGAAAGCTGCGCGGGGGTGATGCTCTGCGCCACCTTGGCGATGCGCGCCAGCGGTGCCAGCGCGTGCGCGGCGGCCAACCGCCCGGCCCCCAGCAATAGCGGCACCATCAGCAGAAAAAATACCGCCAGAGCGCGGTGAAAATCCGTCAGCAGCGCGTTGTCGCGCGTAATATCCAGCCCGATTTGCAAAACCACATCCTGCTTGCCTTGCAAGGGCAGGCTGGTGAGCAGCCAGGAGGCATTGCCGGTTTGGTAGGGAATAAGCGGCAAATTCTGCGTGCCATGCGTGGCCGGGAAAAGAGGTTCGGGCAGTAAAGCGCCCATGCCCGGCGTCTCACCTGCCTGCTTTCCCGCCACCAGCACCCGCGCCTCATAGGCACGCAACCGGACACCATCGGTCTCTTGCAAAATTTCCTTGATCAGAGCGCCGGGCGTGCCATCGCCGTCGCTCAGATCATCCTGCAACTCCGCCGCCTTGGCCTGTAGAAACTCCCGATGCGCGGCGGTGAAATTCGCTTCCAGCTTCCAATTGGCCAGCAGCGCGAACAGCCCCACCGCCAGCAGCGCCCCCAGCGTGTAAAGCAAGGCGAGACGCCCGCTGATGGAGGCCGGGCGGAACGAGGGAAGTTTCATAGGTCCAGCACATAGCCGGTGCCGCGGATTGTGTGCAGCAGGGCGGTTGCAAATGGCGTGTCCAGCTTGGCGCGCAGGCGGCGCACCAGCGCATCCACCGCATTGGCCTGCTGGTCGTGAAACAGGCCCCAGATCGCTTCGGCGATGAGGGTGCGCGATAGCACCCGCCCTTGGTTCCGCGCCAATAGCAGCAACAGCGCGTATTCCTTGGACGTTAGCTGCAGCCCCTGCCCGGCGCGGGCGACGCGGTGACGTAATGTGTCTATTTCCAAATCCCCTACCGTTATCAGGCTGGAGCCAGGCGCTACCTTAGGCAGCCGCGCCAGATTCCGCAGCCGGGCCAGCAGTTCGGCAAAGGCAAAGGGTTTGATGAGGTAGTCATTGGCGCCGAGATCAAACCCGCGCACCCGGTCTTCCACATGGTCACGCGCGGTCAGAAACAGCACCGGCGTGGCCCGCCCGGCAGCGCGCAGGCGTTTCAGCACCTCCCAGCCGTCCAGCTCCGGCAACATCACATCCAGAATGATGGCGTCAAACTCCCCCGCCAAAGCCAAGGCCAGTGCATCCGCGCCGTTGCCCACAGCATCCACAGCGTGGCCATCTTCACGCAATCCCTTGGTGAGGTAGTCGATCGTCTTTTGCTCATCTTCGGCCAGGAGCAGCTGCATTGTTCAATCTTCATGAGGTGTCACATGATCGTACATCCAGAAATCAGTAAGGAAAATGCGCCCGGATTTTGCCGCGCAGCCAGTACCGGGCGCCTGGTGGGGCTTCCATAGGGGGGTCTGGCGTTCTTTCCCGCCATATGCTTGGAATATGCTCGCCACGTTTGGCCGTGAATATATGGATTATCCATGATCAGCGTTTTTGACCTGTTCAAGATTGGCATTGGCCCTTCATCCTCGCACACGATTGGGCCGATGCGCGCGGCCCATTCCTTCACATCTGGGCTGAAGCAAGCCGGGCAGCTTGCCCGCGTCACCCGGCTGCGGGTCACGTTGTTCGGCTCCCTGGCATGGACAGGTAAAGGCCACGCCACCGACAAAGCCGTGATTCTGGGCCTGGCGGGTGAATTGCCGGATACAATTGACCCCGACCATGCCGACACGCTGGTGGCAGATATCACCGCGCGCGGCGTCATCAACCTGGAAGACAGAAATATCGCTTTCGTGCCTGCCGACGACATTGTGTTCGACCGGGACACCGCCCCGCCCCGGCACCCCAACACTTTGGCGTTCGAGGCGTTTAATGCCGCCGGAGAGCTGGTCGCCGCCGAGCGTTGGTGCTCGATCGGCGGGGGCTTCGTCACCCGCGAAGATGAACCCGCCGGTCTTGGCACCATCACCACGCAGGTGCCATATCCGTTCGCCAACGCCGTCGCGCTGCTGTCGATAGGCCAGGAAACCGGCCTCACCATCGCCCAAATCGTGCGCGCCAACGAGGTGGCGCTGCGCCCCGCCGCCGAGGTGCTGGCGCATGTCGACAGGATCATCACCGTCATGATGGCGGCGATCGATCGCGGGCTGCAGGGAGAAGGCGTGCTCCCCGGCGCGCTCAAAGTCCCCCGCCGCGCCCGCGCCCTGCGCAAGCGGCTGGAGGCCGATACCAGCCGCAACGACCTTGCCCCGCATGAAAAAATGGATTGGGTCAGCCTGTTCGCGATGGCCGTTAACGAGGAGAACGCCGCCGGTGGCCGCGTTGTCACCGCACCCACCAATGGCGCAGCCGGGGTTATCCCGGCGGTGCTGCGCTATTACAACGAGATGTGCCCCGGTGCCTCGCATGAGGGTATGCGCAATTTCATCTTCACCGCCACGGCGATTGGCGGCTTGTTTAAAACCAATGCCTCGATCTCGGGAGCCGAAGTTGGCTGCCAGGGTGAGGTCGGCGTGGCTGCCTCAATGGCCGCGGCGGGGTTGGCGGCAGCGCGCGGCGCTTCCAATGCCCAGATCGAAAACGCCGCCGAAATCGCCATGGAGCATCACCTCGGCATGACCTGCGACCCCATTGGCGGGCTGGTGCAGATACCCTGCATCGAGCGCAATGCCTTTGGCGCCATCAAGGCGATCAGCGCCGCCTCTCTCGCCCGGCGCGGCGATGGCTCGCACATCGTCTCGCTCGACCAGGTGATCGCCACCATGCGCCAGACAGGTGCCGACATGAACACCAAATACAAGGAAACCTCGCTGGGTGGGTTGGCGGCTAATTTCATCGAGTGCTGAAACCGCGTGGGTTCTTTGCCACGGTCGCCCTGCACCTATTCACAAATTGCGCTTGCGGCTGAAGCCGCCCTACCGCGTTAACACGCGCGCAAAAGCCGCGGCTCCCACGGGCGTTGGCTGGGTGGTTTGTGTGTTTTGCGAAACGGCCTCGGGCATTTCGCCCCCGCCCAGAAGGGCCTCCATGCAGCGCACGCATAATTCCACTTTCTCATCCGCCAGCGCATAAAAAATCTGCGTTCCCTGGCGGCGCGTACGGACAAGGTTTTTGCGCCGCAATTCGGCCAGTTGCTGGCTGAGCGTTGGCTGGCCAATCCTGGTTGCAGCATCAATGTCGCTCACAATCCGCTCGCCTTCCAGCAGGCAGGAGAGGATCATCAGGCGCTGCGGCTGGGCGTAAACCTTTAAGGTTTCCACCGCTGTTTCCGCCAGCGCCCGGTCATGAAACAGGCCCATTATGGCGCACCCGCAGGGCGGCAAAACCAATCGGCACCATCCGCCAGCTCCCCCACAACAATTGGCGGCGGCGCCAGCAGCGGTGCACCTGGCTGCCAGCCTTCCGGCACCAACCCGCCGGTTTCTTCCGCCGCGCGCAAGGCCGCCACCAGGCGCAGCATCTCCTCAACCGAGCGGCCGATATTATGCGGATACCAGCTTATGGCGCGCACCACGCCGCGCGGGTCGATCACGTAACTCGCCCGCACGGTGGTGCTGTCGGGCGAGGTTTCATCGATCATGCCGTAAGCCCTGGCGATGGCCATGCTCGGGTCTTCGATCAGCGGAAAGGGAATGGTGACCCCGTATGCCTCCTGGATGGCGCGGAGCCAGGCCAGATGGGCGTAGAGGCTATCAACCGAAAGCCCCAGCAACGCGCAATCCAGCGCCGCGAAGCGGTCCGCCGCGCGGGCGAAGGCCACGAACTCCGTGGTGCAAACCGGGGTAAAATCCGCCGGGTGCGAGAAAAACAACAGCCAACGCCGCTGGAAGCCAGAGAGCTTCACCTCCCCTTGGGTGGTGCGGGCCTGAAAATCCGGCGCGAGATCGCCGATCCGCAAGGGTCGTGGCATTTCAGAAGATTGGGGAATCGGCATGTCCATCATGGGTCTTTCGGTCCAGCTTCCGCAATTGCGCCCTTGACGCAAGGGCGTTTAATAGTTACATATATAATGTAAGTTATAAATTAAGGCAATTATTATGCCGGATGATATTTTGCAACTAGCACAAAGGCAGCTCCTGGCCTCGGCTTCATCGCCCGTGCCGGTTAAGGCGTTCTTCGATCAGGCAACCTTCACGGTCAGCTATGTCGTGCACGACCCAGCAACCCGCCGGGCCGCGATTATCGACAGCGTATTGGATTATGACCCTGCTTCCGGGCGAACCAGCTTTGAGTCCGCTGATGCAATTCTCGCTTATGTTCAGGCGGAGAAACTAACCGTCGACTGGCTACTGGAAACCCATGCCCATGCCGACCACCTCTCGGCGGCACCTTACCTGCAAGGCAAGTTGGGCGGGCAACTCGCTATCGGGGCAGAAATCATCACAGTGCAAACCATCTTCGGCAAGCTGTTCAACGCCGGTACGGAGTTTGCCCGCGATGGCTCGGATTTCGACCGGCTGTTCAAGGATGGTGACACATTCCAGATCGGCACATTGCCCGCCATGGTGCTGCACGTGCCGGGCCACACCCCCGCAGACCTTGCTTACATAATTGGCGATGCCGTGTTCACCGGAGACACATTGTTCATGCCCGATTACGGCACGGCGCGGGCGGATTTTCCCGGCGGCGATGCGCGCCAGCTTTATCGTTCCATCCGGCGCCTGCTCTCCTTGCCTGCCGCAACCAGGCTTTTTCTCTGCCACGATTATAAAGCGCCGGGCCGTGAGGAATATCTCTGGGAAACCACCATTCAGGCGGAGCGGCAACGCAATGTGCATGTGCATGACGGCGTTTCGGAGGACGAATTCGTGGCAATGCGCGAGGCGCGGGACGCGACGCTTGGTATGCCGCGCCTGATATTGCCCTCCGTGCAGGTGAATATGCGCGGCGGGCATCTGCCGCCGCCGGAGAGCAACGGCATACGTTATCTCAAAATCCCGCTGGACGCGATGTGATGCCACAGGCTTGGATATTCGGCTTGGTGGGCGGGGTAATGATCGGCTCTGCCGCGGCGTTGATGCTGCTGGGGTTGGGGCGGATTGCCGGTGTAAGCGGCCTTGCCGCCCGCGCCGTAAGGCTGGCGGATGCCGGGCCGCCGCCTACCCTGGCCATGGCCTTCATCGTTGGGCTGCCACTGGGCGGCTGGCTGATGGCACAGGCGCTGGGCGGGGTGCGTTTGAATTTTCCCGGCATTGCAACGCTGATTGTGGCGGGGTTGCTGGTCGGCTTCGGCACGCGGTTAGGTTCAGGCTGCACCAGCGGGCATGGGGTGTGCGGCATGTCCCGCTTCTCTCGCCGCTCCATTCTGGCAACGATGATTTTCATGGCCAGCGGCATCGCCACCGTGGCCGTTATGCGGGTGGTGGGGCTATGACGCGGCAACTTTTTTTGGCCTTGGCGGCCGGGGCTTTATTCGGTGCCGGGCTGGCGCTCTCCGGCATGGCCGACCCCGCGAAGGTGCGTGGCTTTCTGGATATTTTCGGTGCCTGGAACCCAACTCTGGCTTTTGTGATGGGCGGGGCGCTGCTCCCCATGGCCCTTGCCTGGCGTATTCAGCCGCAGTTGCGCGCACCTCTGGCGGCAGCCAACTTTACCTTGCCGGATACGCGCAAGATCGACGCCAGGCTGCTGGCAGGTTCAGCCATCTTTGGCATCGGCTGGGGCGTTGCCGGGCTGTGCCCCGGCCCAGCGATAGCGAACCTTGCCCTGGCACCGCGCGTGGCCGTTGTTTTCGTGCTGGCGATGCTCGCCGGCATGGCTTTGTTCAAAATGGTACCCGACCGTAAAGACCGTGCGTTTGTAAGGAAGAGAGCAAAATGAACAGTCGCGCATTATCACCTGAATATTCTGTCGCGCCGCAATTGCAGCCAGCGCAGTTAGCATTGGCTGCGCAGCAGGGTTTTCGCGCTATCCTCTGTGCCCGGCCCGATAATGAAGAACCAGGCCAGCCCAGTGCCGCCACGATTGAAGAAGCCGCCAAGGCAGCAGGGCTGGACTTTGTGCATATTCCTATCTCGTCCCCGCATGTGGATGCGGCAGCGGCGCAGCGCATAGCGAGCACCCTGGCCAGCCTGCCGCGACCAATTCTGGGTTATTGCCGCACGGGCATCCGCGCCGAAGCCCTGTGGAACGCGGCTTAAGCGATGCCACGCTGAGGCCGCCACGGTGCTGGATATCGTACAATATCTGCTGGGAGCCCTAAGCGGTGGCGTAGTCGGCTTCACGCTTGGCCTCGTGGGCGGGGGTGGGTCAATTCTGGCAGTCCCGCTCATGGTCTATCTGGTTGGCGTAACAGATGCGCATATCGCCATCGGCACAAGCGCCCTGGCGGTGGCGGCGAACGCGCTTACCGGGCTGGCAAGCCATGCCCGGGCGCATACGGTAAAATGGCGGTGCGGCGGAATTTACGCTGTCGCAGGCATTGCCGGGGCCTTGGCGGGATCAACGCTTGGCAAGGCCGTGAATGGTCAAAAATTGCTGTTTCTGTTTGCGGTTCTGATGATCGGCATTGGTATTCTCATGCTCCGCGGCCGGCATGACCAAGGTGTAACAGGCGCGCAATGCACGCGTGAAAACGCCCCGAAAGTTGCCGGGTTCGGTTTGGCCACCGGCGTTTTCTCAGGGTTTTTTGGAATTGGCGGTGGGTTTCTGATCGTGCCTGGGCTGATCGCTTCCACGCGAATGCCCATCATCAATGCAGTTGGTACATCGCTGATGGCGGTGGCGGCTTTCGGCCTCACCACGGCGCTCAATTATGCGTTCTCCGGGTTGGTTGATTGGGGGCTGGCCCTCGTGTTTGTTAGCGGGGGCATTGCCGGTGGCGCCTTTGGGGCCATGGCTGCACATAAGCTGGCTGGAAACAGGGGGCAGCTTACCACGATATTCGCGAGCCTGATTTTCGTGGTCGCGGCCTACATGATGTGGCGCAGCAGCGCGGCAGTTATACATGCCCTTTAATGCGCGCGGCCTCCGTGAAATTCATCCAACCACGGAGACTGCCGCGATGCCCAAGATTCATAACTAAAATCGATTACAACAACCACAATAATTAGTTTTATCTTTGGTTTTTGACGACTTACTCTTTGTTACCGAGATAAATTTCTAGGGTCGGGTTTTCGATCACATCAAGATCAAGATTAAGGAGTTATGATTATGGGGCGGTTATTTCTAAGCGTTGCCGTGCTGAGCGGTGTGCTGCTACCTTTCGGTGCCGTTGCCGCAGCATTGAACCAATCACCAGACGCTGCCATGCAATTTCAGAAAGACGCGCCGCTTATCATCGCAAAACTGCAGAATACTGTTGCAGCGCAACAAGCCGAAATTACGGCGCTACAGAATGCAGTTGGCCAAGACACCAACAATCCAAAAGTAATTTTCTCAACAGCGATTTCTGCAAATATTCCAACAGGCGGGTGAATGATTGCATTTTGCTGAAGAATTTTGTCAAAAATTGATATCCAAACCGGAGATACGTCATGTCAGACGACCGTATAGAAACCCAGATGACAGATACAGCCACTAACCGCCGCAAATTACTGCGCGGAGTTGGATTGTCGATTGGCGCAGCTGGACTCGCAGGTATGACGATGCGCTCCGCGCGCGCCGATACCGCCGCGGGATCGCTTGAACCACACGTTGCTGATACGCTTGCGGCCCTCACCACCAGGCTCGCCGCCGTACCACGATGCCGGAATTTCAAAAGCGTTCCAATGATCCTGACCGAAGCAGATCAATGGGACAGTGAGGCACTGAATACACTCATGGCCTATACGGGAAGTCCAAAGCAGGTTTGGGATAACACACTCATCGAAAGCCCATGGCTTAACCTGATGCGCAATACGCTTAACGCGCAAATTTATTCCTGGAAAAATCCGAATTTTCTGGCAGTTTCAGCAACACATGGCACGGCGCATCTGGCGCTTTACGACCAGTTGGTTTGGGACAAATACGACCTGGCTTCATTTACCAAAGGTAAATTCGTATCTAACACGCTTATCGATACGCCGCCCGCTGCAACGATAAACGCCGCCGATTTTAACGATCCCGCCGGGGCGTTCTCACCGGCGGCGAATAGCATCACCGTTCTACAACGCCGTGGCGTTGTATTTATAGGATGCCACAATGCGATTTGGGAGTTTTCTGCTGCTCTCTTAAAAAAAGGCAAAAACCCAGATAAGTTATCGCATGAAACGCTGGCCGCCGAGCTGACGAACCATCTGATTCCAGGTGTTGTGCTCAGCCCCGGCGTGGTGGGCACCATACCGCAACTGCAATTGGCAGGTTTTCACTACGTCGCCTCATAGCGGTAGCGGAATGAGGATCAGGATCATGCGGAATAGAATGCCTACCATGCCAAGAAGGTTTTACCAGGCAGCTTTTGGGATATTGTTCTTGGCCATGCCGTTGGGCGCTTCGGCGCAGACGAAACCTTTGGCCGGGACAAGTATTACGACGTCTGACACCGGATGGAACGGCAAAGCCGAACCACCGCGTTATAATGACCAGATATTTCCGCCATGGCAGCATGGCAAAAATAACGATGCGATAAATAAAGGCTTCGAATTTAGCGTACCAGAAGTCGACGATATGGCGGATTTCCATGGTGACTTGACCGATCCAAAACTCGTTCTCTATGTCGGCGGGAATTATTATTTTGCCATGGCGCCACTGGTTGAGGCATTCGAAGCGCAGAATCCCACGTATAAAGGCCGAATATTCTACGTTACGATTCCCCCCGGTATGTTGGTAACGGCCATGAAGGCAGGAGGTACGTTCACTTCCGGTAATATGACCTTCACCGCCAAAGCAGATGCGTATTTCGCAGGGCTGAAAAAGGTAAAAGCGTTGATTAATGCTGGTATATTGACGGGGCCTGCAATTCCTTATGTCACCAATGATCTTACCATCATGGTGCCAAAGGGAAATCCCGCACATATAACGGGTCTGGCCGATCTGGGCCGACCAGGGCTGCGCCTGGTGATGCCAAACCCGGCTTATGAAGGCATAGCGCGGCAGATCGAGATGTCTTTGAAAAAAGCTGGCGGAGACGAGTTAGAACGCCAAGTTTACGATATTGGCGTGAAGAATGGCACGACCATCCTTACCCATATTCATCACCGGCAAACCCCGTTATTTCTGATGCAGGGGTTGGCGGATGCCGGAATCACATGGAAGTCGGAAGCAATATTCCAGGAGCAGGCCGGGCATCCCATCACCGACGTTTCCATTCCGGCCGCGGATAACACCACCGCGATTTATGCCGGTGCAATGGTGAAGGGAGCAACGCATCCGGGTGCCGCGAAAGCCTGGCTGGCATTCATCCATTCATCAGCAGCGCTGAATATCTTCGAGGATTACGGTTTCAGCCCGTATAAGGGTTAGACCATTATGTGTGTTATGCCGTAATGCAGAGTAGGGATATTTAAAATGCCATCCACGACCATGACCAACACTTCCAGCATAAACACCGACACCCCGGCTTTTGCCGTCGCCGATAGCGGCTGGCGTACTGCTGCCATCGGCTTGCTGGCGGTTCGGTTTATCCAAGGCTTCATCTATTGGGGCGGAGGCTCGCGTAGGTTTATCTACGGACCACAGAAGCTGAATCCGCATGGTCATTGGATGGCTTATAAATTCCAGACGGCGATGCCAGGCGCTCTGCTAGGAACCGGGAAAATTATAGCCTTCCTACTGCATCATTTCATCCTGCTCTATGCGAGCGTGATTTTCTTCAGCGCAGTGGAGTTGATCGCCGGTGCCATGCTCATCGCAGGGCTATTTACGCGCGCGGCAGCAATGGTGACGATTGGATTATCGATTTCCCTGATGCTGATGTTCGGATGGCAAGGGGCGACCTGCATTGACGAGTGGACGATGGCGGCGGCGAATCTCGGCATGGGCACGGCTTTGGCTCTGGTCGGCAGCGGCGCATATTCGCTCGACAACGTGCTGCTGCGGCGCAACCCTAACCTTGCAGGTAGATCTTGGTTTCGCTGGCTTGGTGGCAGCTTGCCGTTACCGTTAAAACCAACAGACTTCCGCAATCTCGCGCTGGCGCTGTTCGCCTTCACCGTGCTGTTCAATGTAGGGACCTATAATTATTATCGCGGCTCTGTGTATTCGGCATTTCATAGTGGACCAGTCAGCCCAACGAAACACCATTACGCTTTAAGCGACGGGATATTGATGCCAGGCGGTTCAGTTAAGTTTCATGCCTATCTCGATGCTGGTACGCCAGAAGAAGCTTCGCATATTGTATCGATATCGATCGTACAAAATGGAAATGTGATCGAAACCTGGAACGCCGCGGCGCTTTCAAAATTGCCTAAATCCGCGTTTCAAAACGATTTCGATTATCAGAAAATAAAAACAGGACCATATGGAATCGAGAGTGGCATGGGTGCTGCTGCAACCATTTCGTTGCCTGCTATATCGCCATCGTCGCTCACGGGCGGTGGGTTCAATTTACAGATAGAGACGGTTAGCGGATACGTGTTCAAACTACCGCTTACGTTCGCAGAGCCAGGTAGATAACCGACATACTTGTTCTTTTGCGGCGTTGCCTTTGGCGTCCTTCGGTATGCCCGACAATTTTATGCGTTCTCGTGACTACATTGCCCGTGCATGGTGCAGACCAGTCTCATTGCTTGCGAGATAAGCATCAAACGTACTGGCAATGCTGCGAATAAACGGGCGACCGGCGGGTGTAATATCTATTCGGCGTCCGTCCCAATCCAACAACCCATCCCGCGCGAAAGTTGCAAGCTTGGTGCCTTCCTTGAGTAGCAGCGCGGCATCACAGCCAAATTCGGTTGAGGTGTCGAGAAGGTCCACTTCCAGATCGCACATGATCTTTTCGATGACCGCGCCTCGCATCTTGTCTTCCTGGGTTAAGGCTATGCCACGTGCCGTAGCTAAAATACCTGCGTTGATCGCAGCGCCATATTCCAACAGATTGGTCGCGTTCTGCACGTAGGCTGCTCGCAGATGGCCAATGGCGCTGGCACCGATGCCGAGCAGAACAGGTGCGGCGTCGGTGGTATAACCCTGAAAGCTACGGCGCAATAATTTGGCGGCGGCGGCCTTTGCCAGCGCGTCATCCGCCTGGGCATAATGATCCAGCCCAATGGGC
>JAGWIL010000186.1 GCA_028866335.1 Rhodospirillales bacterium | reverse complement strand
ATTGCTGACCGTGCGACTTGCATGTGTTAAGCATGCCGCCAGCGTTCGCTCTGAGCCAGGATCAAACTCTCAAGTTCATCCTACTCAGCGCCTAACCGGCACTAAATATTCCGAAAAGCCCTATTTAAACATGTCGTTCTCAAACCTAAGTCTGAGATATTCGAAGCGTATCTGTACGTAATTTCAAAAGAAATACACCATCAACGCTTCCAAACGACAGAGATCTAAACAGAACAAATCCTGCTCCCTCAATCATCACCCAAGCCGCGTCACCGCAACCCAGAAGCACCAAACCCCAACCCCTAAAGGCCAAAATCCAGTACCAGAAACGCCACCAGCGTATCCCTTCCCAGCCTATGCAATTGTCAAAGATCTAAACTAAAAAACAAAACGGCGATCATACAATCGCCGCAAGGCCATCCAGTCTACCCAACCAACCACCAAAGTGCAACACCTCAGCAACCGCCGGTGGACGGGCTTCTATTCCTTGCTTTGCGAGACGTCAACTCAACGGGGAAAGATTCTGGCCAAATTTGAAAAAATTTTTATATCATATTGGTATAACTATATATTTTGCCTCAGCTCGCCTCTCGCTCCTGCCGCCAAGCCATGTACCATTCAACAAAACGGGGAATGCCTTCAGCAAGTTTTGTCGAGGGCACATACCCGCATAGTTGATGCAGCGAGGAGACATCGGCCCATGTCTCAACCGGGTCGGCTTCGGGTTTGGGCTGGCTCACGGTTTTGGCCTGCACGCCCAGATGCCGCTCCAACAATGCCACGAGGTCGCGGACATATTCAGCCTGGTTATTGCCAATATTGAACACCCTGTGCGGTGCGTCATCACCTGGCGGGTGGTCGAAGACCCCCATTATCCCAGCAATAATGTCATTTATATAAGTGAAGTCTCGCTTCAGCTTGCCATTCTCATATAGCGTCACTGGCCGCCCGGCCATAATCGCCTCGGAAAAACCGAAATATGCCATATCCGGCCTGCCCCAAGGCCCATAAACGGTAAAAAAGCGCAACCCTGTTTGCTTCAGGCCGAACAGATGGGTGTATGAGGCGCTCATTAACTCATCGGCCCGTTTCGTCGCCGCATAGAGAGAAGAAGGCCGGTCAGCCCGCTCGGCCTCAGAGTACGGCAATGCCGAACCCAACCCGTAAACCGAGGACGAACTGGCATAAATCAAGTGCTTCACGCTCTTGCTCTGCCGCGCCAGTTCAAGAATCGATAAATGCCCGGTGAGGTTGGAGGCCGCATAAGCAAACGGCTTCTCCAGAGAATACCGCACCCCCGCCTGCGCCGCGACATGCAGGATAACCTCTACGCCATCCCCCAAGCGGGAAACCGCCTCATGGTCGGCAATATCAAGCTCGCGAAAGCTGAAACCTTTGCCCAATCGCCGCAGCCGGGCGTGCTTCAATCGCACGTCGTAATATGGGTTCAGGTCGTCAATCCCCAGAACCTCAATGCCCCGCGCCAGCAGCGCCTCACAGATGTGATAGCCTATGAAACCGGCGGCCCCTGTTACGAGCACCCTCATTGACTGATCATCCTGTCTTCCAGCAACGTCAAAATCGCGTGGCCCAAGGCGATATGGCATTCCTGCACCCGCGCCGTTTCCGCATCCGGCACCACCACCGCCAGGTCGCATAGCGGCAGAGCCGGGCCGCCATCGCCGCCCAGCAGGCCAATAGCCGTAATGCCCATGCCCCGCGCGGCTTTCAGGGCACCCAGCACATTGGCGGATTTGCCTGAGGTGGTGATGCCAAACAGCACATCGCCCTTGCGCCCCAGCCCCCGCAAAGGCCGGGCGAACATCTCCTCCACGCCAAAATCATTCACCGCGGCGGTCACGGCGGAGGTATCCAGCGCCAGCGTTATCGCTGGCCAACTCTCCCTGCCCACAGCGCCGCGCAGCCGTATTACCATCTCTGTCGCCAGATGTTGCGCATCCGCCGCTGAGCCGCCATTGCCGCAAAAAATCAGCTTGCCGCCGCCACGCAATGCCGCCTCGCAAGCATCAACAATGGCCAGAACCGGCACCGCATCCGCCGCCAATGCCAGCTTCAGCTCAGCACTCCGCCGCAGCATCGCCGCGTAAAGCGCGGCTTCGTCAGTCTTCATTAAATGTCCCGTTCCGCCCTGTTTAATCGGGCTTTTACGTCAAACCAGGCAGAGCGGCTAATGCGCCACCCAACCACCATCAATGGAAATCGGCGTGCCGGTTATCGTCGCCGCGCCATCGGAGCAAAGGAACACGGTCAGCGCGCCAATTTCCTCCGGAGTGGAGAATTTCAGCATCGGCTGAGTCTCCTGCAGCATCTTTTTCTTCTCGGTTTCCACATCCGTGCCCGCTTCCTTGGCGCGGTCCTGCAACTGGCTTTCCACCAACGGCGTCAACACCCAGCCAGGGCATATCGCGTTAACCGTGATGCCGTCATTGGCCGTCTCGATCGCCGCCACCTTCGTGGCACCCACCACGCCATGCTTGGCGGCCACATAAGCCACCTTATGCGGGCTGGCGACCAAACCATGCGCGGAGGCAATGTTGATAATCCGCCCCCATTGCTTCTTCTTCATCGCTGGAATCGCCGCCTTCATGCCGTAGAACACCGCGGAGAGATTAATCGCGATGATCGCGTCCCATTTCGCCTCGGGAAACTCCTCAACCGGTGCGGTAAACTGAATCCCGGCATTATTCACCAGAATATCAATGCCGCCCAACTCATCCTGCGTTTTCTGTACAATGGCGGCAACCTGGTCCGGTTTGCTAAGGTCAGCACCGTCATAAGCCACCTTTACAGAGAATTCCTTCTCCAACCCGGCGCGGAGCGTCTCGATCTCTCCGGCATCGCCGAAACCGTTGAGCATAATGCTGGCACCCTCGGCAGCCAGCGCGCGGGCAATACCAAGGCCAATGCCGCTGGTGGAGCCGGTGACCAATGCAACCCTGTTTTTTAAGGCCATGCTTTCTGTTCCCTTACTTCGGTTCAGCGAGATAATCATGCAACACCCGCCCATAAGGCAGTGTCAAATCAGCGCAGAGATGCATTCCGTAATGGATTTTGCGCACCGCAAGGTCCGCCAGCCGGCAATTCACATGCGGCACCAAATGCAGCCTTGCATCGCCCGCATAAGCAAACTTTAAATTAATATCTTCAAGATGATACCCAACAAGCTGGGCAATCTTCGGGCTTCCATCCACATCTGGAATCCACTTCAGATTCACATTGAGCTTTTTCATGCCGGTAATGACCTCGGCGGGGTCGAGGGCTTTTTGTTTATAAACCATGGTGCCCAACGCCACGCGCTCCTCGTCATAACGCAGCGTGCCGGTCAGTGTCTCGTGGATGGTTTTGAGTTCTGGAATGCCGTATTTTTTCGGAAACCCCCATATCTCACGGCCTCCCGTGGTCGGGGATTCATCGTCCAGATACATCATGACACTGTAATTGCAGGGTATGCCGTTATAAAGGGCGGAAATCCCGCAGCCGCTTTCCTCGTAATCGCCGAATCCGGTTGAATCCGGCATCTTCATCCATTCAAAGAATACGTCATTTCCATCCGGCTCCAGCGGTTCGGGTAGCAACGCGCGCAACATTTCCGGGTCAGTTTCGTAGTGGATTAGCAAATATTCCCGGTTAAAAAACCGAAACGGACCTTTTGGGTAACTGGGCGAAGCCAGTGGCATCGAGGTGGCGTTGAGAATTTCGTCTCTCGTCATGCAAGCCTCCATGTGAGAACGTCACGTACGCTCGAATGGCCACAGCGTCATGTGACGTTTCGGCCACTATGCGCATGAAATGCTTTTCTTACCAGCCGGGCCGGTAAACCGGGTTTCAAGCCACTCCAAACGGCAAGAGCATTGCTCTGGCGGAGAAAAAATTACATCCTGGCGCGGCCAGAAGCTTCAACGCCATGAAATGTCATTGAATTGCAATGCAAACCCCGTCGCCATTGTCACATGCTTCAACTATGCGGGAGCCACGCTGGGAAACTTGTCCCACGCCGGCTGAATTAAGGCCCTCGGGCCCTAACATAAGGAACGCGAAC
>JAGWIL010000010.1 GCA_028866335.1 Rhodospirillales bacterium | reverse complement strand
CATACGAATTATACCGCCTGCCCGGGCTTGAAACGGGTTTCCGCCGCGTCTTTTTCCACCGCCTGGTGATGGTTTTCCATGAGTGATTCGCTGACCGATTATAAATCCACCGTGTTCCTGCCGCGCACGGAGTTCCCCATGCGCGGGGAATTGCCCAAGCGCGAGCCGGAGATGCTGCGCCGCTGGGCGGAGATGGATCTCTGGGCGCGGCTGCGCGCGGCTGCCAAGGGCAAGACGCCCTTCGTGCTGCATGACGGGCCGCCTTACGCCAATGGCAATTTGCATATTGGCCACGCGCTGAACAAGATTCACAAGGATGTCATCAACCGCGCGCAATCCATGGCCGGGCGGGATGTGGATTATATTCCCGGCTGGGACTGCCACGGCCTGCCGATTGAGTGGAAGATCGAGGAGCAATACCGCGCCAAGAAGCTGGATAAGGACCAGGTTCCGGTTCTGGAATTCCGCAAGCAATGCCGGGAATACGCGCAACATTGGCTGGAGGTGCAGTCCGCCGAGTTCCAGCGCCTGGGCGTGATGGGCGATTGGGCGCGGCGGTATGCCACCATGGATTTCGCCTCCGAGGCGGCGATTGCAGGCGAGATCGGCAAGTTTTTGCTGAACGGCGCGCTGTATCGCGGCCTGCGCCCGGTGATGTGGAGCCCGGTGGAGAAAACCGCGCTGGCGGAAGCCGAGGTCGAGTATCACGACAAGAAGGACACGGCGATCTGGGTGCGGTTTCCGTTAGTTCCAGCGAAAGAAAATCAGCAAACTCTCCAGAAGGTTGAAACATTCGATGATGATTTAGCTGAAGCCTCGGTTGTTATTTGGACGACGACACCCTGGACGATCCCTGGGAACCGAGCAGTCGCCGTTGGCGGTGCAATAGTTTACGCTTTGATTCGCGTTGATGAGGTGACCGACGGAAGCTTCGCTGTGGTCGGCGAAAAACTGCTCATCGCTGAAGAGCGTCTGCAGCCTGTGGCGGCTGAGGTGGGGATTGCCCGATATTCAATCATCAAAACCTATCTAGGTTCTCAACTGGAAGGACTGAACTGCGTCCATCCTCTTCGGAAGATGGGGTATGAGTTTGACGTGCCAGTTTTAGGCCCGCATTCAGGAACGAACTTTGTTACCACGGAAGCGGGTACAGGTATCGTTCACATGGCTCCCGCCCATGGTGAGGACGATTTCTTCGCCTGCCGTGCAGCAGGAATTCCTGTCCCTGAAACGGTGGCGGATGACGGAACGTATTACGCTTCCGTGCCGCTATTCGCGGGGCTGCATGTGTATAAGGCGGCGGACCCGGTTTGCGCGAAGCTGACTGAGGCGGGGAATCTTCTGCATCGCAACGAGTTCATGCACTCCTACCCACATAGCTGGCGGAGCAAAGCACCGCTGATTTATCGCGCCACAGCGCAATGGTTCATCCGCATGGATGGCGAGGATAAGATTCGTGAGAAGGCGCTGGCCGCCATTGATGACACGAAATTCGTGCCCGAGATTGGGCGCAACCGCATCCGCTCGATGGTGGAAAGCCGACCGGATTGGTGCATCTCGCGCCAGCGGGCCTGGGGCGTGCCGATCGCCATTTTCGTCGATAAACGCACCCATGAACCGCTGCGCGACGAGGGGGTTGTTGAGCGGGTGGTGGAGATTTTTACCGCCGAGGGTGCGGATGCCTGGTATGCCCGCCCGGCTTCGGATTTCCTGGGGCCAGACTATGACCCTGAAAATTACGAGCAGATTTTCGACGTCGTCGATGTCTGGTTCGAATCCGGTTCCACCCATGCTTTCGTGCTGGAAGCGCGGGGAATGCAATGGCCCGCGGATGTGTATCTGGAAGGCTCGGACCAGCATCGCGGCTGGTTCCAATCCTCGCTGCTGGAAGCCGTGGGCACGCGAGGCGTTGCACCGTTCAAGGCGATTGTGACGGATGGGTTTGTGCTGGACGAGCAGGGACGGAAAATGTCCAAGTCACTTGGCAACGTGACCGCCCCGCAAGAGGTGAATGATAAATTCGGCGCGGATATTCTGCGCCTTTGGGTGCTGAATTCGGATATTTCCGAGGATTTGCGCATCGGTCCGGAAATTCTGAAGCAGCAGGCGGAGCTTTACCGGCGGTTGCGCAATTCGCTCCGCTGGATTCTGGGCTCACTGGACGGGTTTACAGAAGCCGAGCGCGTGGCCACGGAAGATTTTCCGGATTTGGAAAAGTTCCTGCTGCATAGGCTGTGGGAGTTGAACGGCAAGCTGCGCGCGGCGGTGAACGGACATGACTGGACGGGTGTTTACCCGGCCATTCATCATTTCTGCACCACGGACCTCTCGGCGTTTTATTTCGATATCCGCAAGGACAGCCTTTATTGCGATGCGCCGTCCTCGCACACGCGCAAATCCTGCCGCAGTTTTCTGGACATTCTGTTCCGCTGCCTCGGCGCTTGGTTGGCCCCGGCTTTGCCCTTCACGGCGGAGGAAGCCTGGATGGCGCGCTATGGTGCGGCGGCTTCGGTGCATCTGGAACAATTCGAGCCGGTGCCGGAGGCTTGGGCCAATGACGCGCTGGCGGAAGGCTTCGCGCAGATTCGCGCTTTGCGTGGCGATGTGACCGGGGCGATTGAGAAGATGCGCGCCGCCAAAACCATCGGTTCCTCTCTTCAGGCCATTGCGGTGCTGCCAGAGCCTGCCAGGGCGCTTGGCGGTGAGGCGTTCTGGGCGGAAATCTGCATCACTTCGGCGGCGAAATTTGGCGTTGAGAGTGGGGCGGAAACCGCCCCCGGCCAGAAATGCGAACGCTGCTGGCGGGTGCTGCCGGAGGTGGGAACGAATGCGCAGCATTCGACCCTTTGCCAACGCTGCTGCGAGGCGGTTGAGGAAATCGCCTGATGCGGTTTTGTGTTGGCGTGTTGGCCGCGATTCTGGTGTTTCTGGCTGACCAGGCCAGCAAATATGCCGTGCTGCATGTGTGGCATTTGCAAGACGGGCATTTCATGTCGCCTCTGCCGGTGCTGGATTTTGTGCTGGTGTGGAACCATGGCATCACCTTCGGATTGTTCGCCGGGTTTGGTGCCAAGATTCTGCTGGCCGTGCTGGCCTGCTGCGTGGTGGTGGCGCTGCTGGTATGGATGGCCCGCACCCCTAGCTGGCTGGTGACCATCGCGGTGGGTGCCATAGCGGGCGGGGCGCTGGGCAATGTGCTGGACCGCTTACGTTATGGCGCGGTGGTGGATTTTATTCACGTGCATATTGGCGCGCTGGCCTACCCCTGGGTGTTCAATGTGGGGGATTCCGCGATTGTGTGCGGGGTGGTTGCGCTGATGATCGATAATCTACTCCGCAAGCCGCCTGTTGCGGCGGATGAGCGGGAAGGATAGGAAGACGCCATGATCACACGCCGCGCCATTGCTTTTTCCTCGACGATGCTTGCTGCTCTGGCGTTGGCCGGGTGCAGCGATGGCATGAAGAAAACCTTCGGGCTGGAGGCGAATCCGCCCGATGCCTACCAGGTGGGCACGCTGCCGCCGCTCTCGCTGCCGCCGGAGCTGGGCCAGTTGCAGCCGCCCAACCCTGGCCAGCCGCCAACGCAGGAGCAGAGTGCCGCCGCCCAGGGCGCGAATGTGATTGCCCCGGCGAATGCGCTGCCCGATAACAGCCAGCCGGTTTCCGCCGCTGGCCAGGCATTTTTGGATCAGGCAGGCCCCGCGCCGCAGGATAATATCCGTGCCGAGGTTAACCAGAACGCCGCCGTGGCCAGCCGTTCAGGCGGTTTCGTGAGCAATCTGATGGGCGATAACGCCAATGCGCCGACCGTGGTGAACCCCAACGAGGAGCAGCGGCGGTTGCAGGAAAATGCCGCCATGGGCCAGCCCGCGACCAACGGCGCAACCCCGCAGGACAGCACGGCTTCGCCGGGCTTGTACCAGCGGTTTCTGAGTCTGTTCTAAAACACTACCACGCGGGATTGTTTTGGCTTCCCACGTGGTAACCTTTGATTTAGACACGCCGCTTTAGGAGCCCCCTTTCATGCGTCGTTATTTACTCGCCGGTGCTGCCGCAGTGATGCTGGCCGCTGCACCCGCCGCGTTCGCCCATGCTTATCTAACCGGGTCTAACCCAAAAGCTGGGGCTAATGTTGGGCTGGATACATCGCACATACAGTTGAGCTTTACTGAGGCGGTGCAGCCAGAATTCTGCACGGTGACGGTGGTGGATGGCATGGGGACGCACGCCGAGACCGGCAAGCCGGAAGCGGTGCCGGGCCATGGCGATGAGCTTATCGTGCCGGTGCATTTCCAGATGGCGGGCAAATACACCGTTACCTGGCACGCGCTTTCCGTGGATACCCACAAGACGAATGGCACGTATAGCTTCAACGTCAGTAATTAATGGCTAACTCCGTTTGGATGGTGCTGCGCGGCGTTTGCCGCGGGTTGCATCTGGCGGGGTATTTTTGCGCCTTCGGCACAGCCTTGTATGGCGCGCTGTTTGGCCAGCCGCCCGGCCTGCGCCGTTTGGCCTGGGGCGGGTTTGCTATCGCCCTGGTTGGCGGCGCGGCCTGGTTCTGGCTGCAAACGGCGGATTTTGCCAGTGCCACCACACCTTCAGCGGTGTTTGCGGCCTTGCCGCTGGTGGCGGGCTATACACGCTTTGGCTGGCTGACGCTGGCGCGCATGGCTGTGTTGCTATTGGCCATGCTGTGCGCGCAAGGCCGGTGCTGGAAGCTGGCGGCGATGCTCGCGGGCATTGGCGTGCTGGGGCAAGCCTGGCTTGGCCATGGGGCGGCCATGAGCGGAACAAAAGGCTGGTTGCTGTTTGGTTGCTCGCTGGCGCATATCGGGGCCGCTGCCGCATGGCTTGGCACCTTGCCCGCGTTGGCGCTGGGGCTGCGCATGAGCCAAAACCCGCGCGCGCTGGCGGAGAATTATTCCCGGCTGGGGCTGGTTTGCGTGGCGGTGATTCTGGCCACCGCCTTTCTGCAATATCTGTTTTTAATTGGCCGCGTATCAGCGTTTTTCACCACGGCCTACGGCGCGATGGCATTGGTCAAGTTGTTGGTGTTTAGCGTGCTTTTGGCGCTGGCGGCGCGTAACCGTAACCGGCTTACGCCTGCTTTGCCCGCCAGCCGGGCTGCCTTGGGGCGGGCGGTTGTGTGGGAAATAGGACTTGGTTTGGCGGTGTTGCTGGCCGCCGGGGTGTTGATGCAGCTTGCCCCGCCCGCCATGGTCATGGCGTCCATGGGCGGTTAAGCCACGCGTTCTACCCTGGCGCCGCAGCCCGCCAGCTTCTGCTCCACCGATTCATAGCCACGGTCCAGATGATAGACGCGGGAAATGGTGGTTTCCCCTTCAGCGGCCAAGGCAGCCAGCACCAGAGAGAATGAGGCCCGCAGATCGGTCGCCATGACTTGCGCGCCGGTGAGGTGATCGGTGCCGCGCACAATGGCCGACGAGCCCTGGATGTTGATCTTCGCCCCCATGCGAGAGAGTTCCGGCACGTGCATGAAGCGGTTTTCGAAGATGTTCTCGGTGATGAGCGAGGCACCCTTCGCCACCGTCATCAGCGCCATGAACTGCGCCTGCATGTCGGTCGGGAAGCCTGGGAAGGGTTCGGTGGTTACGTCCACCCCGTGCAGCCCGTTGGCGCGGGTGACACGAAAGCCGATCTCGGCCTCGGTGATGACCACGCCAGCTTCGGTGAGCGTGGTGATCACTGCGCCGAGATCCGCCGCGCGGGCGTTCTCCAGGAACACATCGCCGCCGGTGATGGCGGCGGCACAGGCATAGGTGCCGGTCTCAATCCGGTCCGGCAGGATGGCATGTTCCGCGCCATGCAGGGATTTGACACCCTCGATGGTGAGCGTGTCCGTCTCCAGCCCTTCGATCTTCGCCCCCATGGCGATGAGGCATTTGGCGAGGTCGGTGATCTCCGGCTCGCGGGCAGCGTTTTTCAGCACGGTCTGGCCATCCGCCAGGGAAGCCGCCATCAGCAGGTTTTCTGTGGCGCCGACGGAGACGAAGGGGAACACGATGGTTGCACCCTTAAGCCCCCGTGGCGCGGTGGCGTGGACATAGCCGTTTTCCAACTCGATCTTCGCGCCCATCGCCTCCAGCCCTTTCAGGTGCAAATCCACCGGCCGGGTGCCGATGGCGCAACCGCCGGGGAGCGAGACGCGGGCCTCGCGGCAGCGGGCCAGCAGCGGGCCTAGCACCAGAATGGAAGCGCGCATTTTACGCACGATGTCGTATGGCGCTTCGGTATTGGTGATCTTGCCGCCCAGTGTCAGGCTGCGGCCCTCGGGTGTTACCTCGATACCATGCTGCGCCAGAAGCTGGGACATGGTGGCGATATCAGCCAGTTTGGCGACGTTGGAGAGGGTGAGGCGCGCATCCGTGAGCAGCCCGCAAGCCATCAGCGGCAGGGCAGCGTTCTTGGCACCGGAAATGGCGATGGTGCCGGAAAGCGGCACGCCACCAATAATGCGAATCGAATCCATGGTTTTACTTACATCCTTGGCAGCGACACGCCGCGCTGGCCCATATATTTGCCCGCCTTGTCGGCGTAGGAGATCTCACAGGGGCTGTCGCCCTTCAGAAACAGAAACTGGCAGATGCCTTCGCCTGCGTAGATTTTCGCGGGCAGGGGGGTGGTGTTGGAAATTTCGATGGTCACCTGGCCTTCCCATTCCGGCTCCAGCGGTGTCACGTTCACGATGATGCCGCAGCGCGCATAGGTGGATTTGCCAAGGCAGATGACCAGCACATCGCGCGGGATGCGGAAATATTCCACCGTGTTGGTGAGTGCGAAGCTGTTGGGCGGGATGATGCAGACCGGGCCGGTGCGGTCCACGAAGCTGGCAGGGCTGAAGGCTTTCGGGTCCACAATCGCCGAATCTACATTGGTGAACACCTTGAAATTCTCCGAGCACCGGGCGTCGTACCCGTAAGAGGAGAGGCCATAGGAGACCACGCCGTCCCGCTTCTGGCTTTCCACGAAGGGCTCGATCATGCCCTTTTCCTGAGCCTGCTGGCGAATCCAATGGTCGGGCATCACGGGCATTCAGGTTCGTCCTTTTTATCAGCAGGTTTTTCGGCGGGGTGGACGCGACCCTGTGCCTTGCGGCGGGCCAGATTGGCGCGCAGGGCTTTGGCCTCGGCGGCTTCCCGCGCTGGGCGGGCGGCTTCGGCACGCGTGAGTTTGGAGATAGGGGGCAGCGCCTTCATGAGAGACGTTTCAAGCCGTGTCTTTGCGCGACAGTCAAGGCTTGATGTGAAATGAGAATTTTATTGGAGCGGGCGAAGGGATTCGAACCCTCGACCCCAACCTTGGCAAGGTTGTGCTCTACCCCTGAGCTACGCCCGCTCGCGGCGTGGGAGGCTCTTTATAGGAGCCCGGATTGGATTGCAAGCCAGCGAATACGATTGCCGTGACGGGGTGTGAGCGGCGGGTATTATCCTATATAAGAGGCGCAGAACTTCATGGCGGAACAGAATAAATGAGCACGTTGTTCAACGATACGGCTGGCGCGCCGGCTGCCGGGGCGGTGGATTCCATTATCGAGGGCGACCAGGCCAATTTCATGGCCGATGTGATCGAGGCGTCTCAGGAACTGCCGGTGATCGTGGATTTCTGGGCCACATGGTGCGGGCCGTGCAAAACCCTGACCCCGATCTTGGAGCGCGTGACTCGTGCCCAAAACGGCCGGGTGCGGTTGGTGAAGATTGATGTGGATAAGAATCGGGAGCTGGTGACACAGCTTTCCCGCATGGGGCTGCCGATGCAGTCCGTTCCTACAGTGGTGGCTTTCTGGCAAGGGCAGATTGCCGACACGTTTTCAGGTGCGCTGCCCGAGAGCGAGGTGAAGCGTTTTGTGGAGGCGCTGCTGAAGCTGAGCGGCACGGCTGCACCGGGGGAGGCGCTGATCGCTGAAGCCAAGGCGTTGCTGGAACAGGGGCGGGCAGAGGAAGCAGCGCAATATTACGGCGCGGCTTTGCAGGAGGCCCAGGGCAAGCCGGAAGCCTGGGGCGGGATGGTGCGCGCCTTGCTCGCCATGGGCGAGGAACATCAGGCCGGGGAGGTTTTGGCTCAGGTTCCGCCAGCCCTGGCTGAGCATGTTGAAATTTCCGGTGCCAGGGCCGCGCTGGCATTGGCGCAGGAAGGGCGTAAGGCGCAATCCGCTATGTCTGGCCTGGAAGGCCGCTTGGCCGCGAATCCGGATGACCACGAAGCACGCTACGAACTTGCTGCGGCGCTGAATGCAACAGGCGCGCGCGCCGAAGCGGCGGCGGCGCTGCTGGAAATCATAAAACGTGACCGTGCCTGGAAAGAGGATGGTGCGCGGCTGCAATTGCTGAAATTCTTCGAGGCCTGGGGGATGGATGACCCCGCCAGCATGGCGGCGAGGCGCAAGCTCTCTGCCTTGCTGTTCAGTTGAGCGCATGAGCGTGCCCCCGGTAAGGCTTGAAGATTTACCGGACGAATTTCCGGTTTTCCCGTTAAGCGGTGCGCTTTTGTTGCCGCGGGGCCGGCTGCCGCTGAATATCTTCGAGCCGCGCTATTTGGCCATGGTGGAAGATGCGCTGGGGCAGGGGCGCTATTTTGGCATGGTGCAACCCGATAAGCGCCTGCCGCGCGGGGAGAACGGGCCGGGGCTGTTCCGTACCGGTTGCCTCGGGCGCATTTCCGCTTTTGAGGAAACTGACGACGGGCGGTATTTAATTACGCTTACCGGCGTGCTCCGCTTCACCATTGCCGAGGAGGTTGAGATGCGGCGCGGGTATCGCCGGGTTCATGCGGGGCTTTCCGGTTTTGCAGCGGATTTACGCGCAGATGACGAGGTTTTGCCTTTTTCCCGGCAGATATTACTCGATGCGCTGGGCCGTTATTTTGCAGCCGCGGGGGTTGAGGCGAATTGGGAGGCGATTGCCGAGATGAACGACGCCGCCTTGGTTGTTTCGCTTTGCATGGCTTGCCCTTTTGAACCGGAAGAGAAACAGGCGCTGCTTGAAGCGAAAGACCCGTTGCTGCGCGCTGCTTCCCTGCGCGCATTATTGGAAATTGATTCCTTCGATGGCGGGCCAGGAAATGGCACAACCCCGAAAGCGAGCTGAAACATGACAAGCGAGACAAATGAGCCAGGGCTGGACCCGCGCCTGCTGGAAATGCTGATTTGCCCGGTAACGCGCGGGCCTCTGCGCTATGACCGGGTTCGTAACGAACTGATTAGCGAAAAAGCCGGACTTGCTTTTCCCATCCGCAATGGCATTCCGGTTATGTTGGCGGAGGAAGCGCGGCCGCTGGAAGAATGAGCCGCCAGCACCCCGGAGTTGGCATGTCTGATAGCCAGACAACAGAGCCGGATGCCTCGACCCGGCGGATGCGCACCACCGCAATCATCGTCGCCATTGCGTTGTTCATGCAGAACCTCGACTCGACGGTGGTGACAACGGCGCTACCCGCCATGGCGAAAAGCTTTCACATTGACCCTCTATATATGTCGGTGTCTGTCACGTCTTATCTCATTGCGCTGTCGGTATTCATTCCGGCATCAGGATGGGTCGCGGACAGGTTTGGGGCGCGGCAGGTGTTCCGCATCGCGATCGTCGTTTTCACTCTTGGCTCGATATTTTGTGGAATCGCCCCAAATTTACTGGCGCTGGTCGCCGCTCGCGTGGTGCAGGGGGTGGGCGGAGCGATGATGCTGCCAGTGGGGCGGTTGCTATTGTTGCGCTCGGTTAGCCGCTCACAGATGGTTTCGGCAATGACCTGGCTTACCATGCCGGCTTTGCTTGGCCCTGTTTTGGGACCGCCGCTGGGTGGGTTGATTCTTTCCGTGGCTTCCTGGCGCTGGGTGTTCGATATCAACGTGCCGATCGGCATTGCGGGAGCAGTTGCCGTCTCGCTATTTATTCCTGATGTGCGGGAGGAAGGACGCGGCGGGCATCTCGACAGTTTTGGTTTGATATATTCCGGCCTCGCCATGGCGTTTTTGATGGCGGGTATGGAAACGCTGGGGCGCGGGCTTGTGCCGCTTTTCTGGACATTGCTGGCCTTCGCTGGTGGCGCGGGGGCCTGCCTGGTATATTGGCGGCACGCGCGGCGGGCGGATAACCCAGTGCTCGACTTCTCCTTATTCAAGGTTGAAACATTCAGGGTCTCTCTAACGGCGGGCAGCCTGTTCAGAATCGCCATCGGTGCGTTGCCATTTTTGCTGCCGCTTATGCTACAACTAGGCTTCGGCAAGTCTCCGCTTCAAAGTGGGTTGATTACCTTTGCGACCGCTGCAGGTGCTATTGCAATGAAAGTTGCGGCGGTGCCCTCGCTTGGCCGTTTTGGCTTCCGCGCCGTGCTCATCTGGAACGGCGTGGTGACGGCGATAGCAATGGCGGTAACAGCGGCGTTTTCGCCAGCCTGGCCGTCCGTGCTCATGAGTGCGGTGTTATTCGTAGCCGGTTTTTTCAGATCTTTGCAGTTCACGGCGTTCAACACGATCGCCTACGGCGACATTCCCAGGGCACGTATGTCTGCCGCAACCACTTTATACACAACTATACAGCAACTCTCTTTAACCATGGGGATCGTGGTGGGGGCGGCGTGCCTGGAAATTTCCAGTCGGCTTTCTGGCCATGCCGCGCCAGCGATTTCTGATTACAGGGTAGCTTTCATCGTCGTGAGTTTAATAGCGCTGCTAGGCTCACCCTTATGCGCAAGATTACCGGAAAGAGCCGGCGAGGCGCTTACTCACCATCCTCCCGCCGGGTAGTCAGCCGACATCCTTCGGCAACAAAAAGCGCTTAAAACTGGCGCTGCCTTGGCCCAGCTTTTTCCAGGTGGTGGCAATAAGAAATTCGGCAAGGGCCGCGGTTGGATAGCCTTCGTCGATTCGCGCGGTGGCGGCATCTGGCTTGCTTTGCCCAGCCAGTTGCAATGCCAGTTCGTGCAGACCGGGATTATGACCGATGACGATGGCGCTACGCACGGTTTCAGGCAGACCTCGCAACTGGCCAAGAATTTGCGAGGGTGTTGCCATATAAAGCTGGGGCAGCGATTCGATGTTCGGCCATTCATCCCAGACAGGCGCATTTTCCAGTTCTTCCAGGGTTTGCTGTGTGCGGGTTGCAGTGGAAACCAGCACGACCTCTGGCGCCAATCCGGCTTGGCGCATGGCCTCACCAATTTTTCCCGCGGCGTGGCGGCCCTTATCGGTTAACGCGCGGCTGTGGTCAGACTGCCCCCGGGAAGCTGCTTCGGCCTTGGCGTGACGAAGAAAAATCAACTGGTGCATAAATGTCATTGTGCCACGATAGAGGCAGGCTGTCGCCCCTGCTTAACATTCGAAAATGTGCATAACGGATACATAAAACGAATGCGGCAACAGCTTGAACGGCGTGGATTTTTAGCCGGTGCGGCAGCGTTGGTGGCACCCAGGGCCGTGTTAGCTGCACCATTGCCAATGCCACCCGGCGGCGCGATGCGCTTTAAAATTTTACGCAATGGCACACCTGTTGGTGAGCATCATGTGACCTTTACGCACTCAGGCAGGTGCCTGCGTGTGGACACGAATGTTGACATGGTTGTGACCGTGGCGGGTATTGCCGTATTCCATTATCAGGGCTGCGCCTCTGAATATTGGTCGGGCGGGGTATTCACTCGGCTGGAGAGTAGGGTGAACCATAATGGTACGCCGCTTGCGGTGCAGGCTAACCAAATTCCTGGTGGGTATGCGGTTAACAGCACGAAGGCAGGTGATTACCAATACACCGACAATCCGCCAATGTTGCCACTCACCTATTGGAACCGAGCGATGCTAAAGGCGATGATCCTGAATGTGGAGACAGGGCGGCATTATCCCGCCATCGTTAATTCACCCGGTTGGAACAAACTTCCAACGGCAAATGGCGGCCCGGTTGTGGCGCGGCGTTTTGATGTAACGGGGAAATTGCATATGTCGCTATGGTACGACCAGAACAACCAATGGTCAGGCTTTGAATTTCACGTTCTTGGCCATGAGGTGTATCAGAAATATATCTGAAAGAACTTATGCCCTGATGCGGTTAGTTAAAGCTTTCCGGATGGCGCAGATGCCATAGCCGTTCATGCGCAGCCACCAAGCTTTCGATGCTTTTACGGCGGTTTGCATCCGGCGGCACGGTGCGGCGGGTGAGCATGGATTCCAGGATTCGCAGCAATTGCTCGGCGATCTCGTAATCGCCCTGGTCACAGGCATGATGGAACGCAAGCAGGATTTTATCTGACAATCGGCGGCTATAGCGCGGCGCGGTGCCTTGCGTCCGGGAGCCGGAAACTTCAGTATCTTCCTCAGGAGTTGTCAGACCTGCCATGTTTTTTAGTCCGGTATCAAAGGTTGTAAGGTGCGTGGGTAAAATAAGAATGGCGTTGGAAGACAAGGCTTGTCTCAATTTTTATACCACTCAAATACCCTAGCGTCACCTAAGAGTATTCTTACAGTACTTAAAGATATACGCCCGACTTCGATCATTAGGAGAAATTTAGCCAAAACGCCAGGGGTAAACGTAATTCTTCGATAAATTTAAGATTATTATGAAAGCAAAACGACAGCCCTGCCTTAAAAGAAACATTTCTGGTTCATAATGTTAAACTTGGTCAGCCGCCGGTTTATCGAAAGTGTTAAAGGCATCCTCCCAGGAACCGGATGTGGCGGCCTTGCTATACTCGGTGGAGCGGTTTTCAAAGAAATTAGCGTGCTCCACGGCGTTCAGCATTTCATCTAGCCAGGGCAGCGGGTTCTTTTCCACATGGAACAGCGGGCTTAGGCCAAGCCCAGCCAAGCGGCGGTCCGCGATATAGCGGATGTAACGCTTCACCTCGGCAGCGGTTAGCCCCTCCACCGCACCAAACTCGAAGGCGAGATCGATGAAGGAATCTTCATGGTCCACGATGGTAGCGCAAGTAAGGTAGAGTTCCCGGCGAAGCTCCTCGGTCCAGATTTCCGGGTTTTCAGAGATAAAGGTGAGGAACAGTTTGGTGATGCTCTCGCAATGCAGGGATTCATCGCGGACAGACCAGGTGATGATCTGCCCCATCCCCTTCATCTTGTTAAAGCGCGGAAAGTTCAACAGAATGGCGAAGGTGGCGAAAAGCTGTAGCCCCTCGGTAAAGGCGCCGAAAGCGGCGAGGGTTTTGGCGATCTCATGCTTGTTCTCCATGGAGAAGCTGTGCATGTATTCGTATTTATCCTTCATTTCCTTATATTTAAGGAATGCCTGATATTCCACCTCCGGCATGCCCACCGTATCCAGCAGGTGGGAATAGGCGGCGATATGCACGGTTTCGATGTTCGAGAAGGCCGAAAGCATCATCAGCACTTCGGTGGGTTTAAAAACCTGGGAATACTGCTTCATGTAGCAATTATTCACCTCGACATCAGCTTGGGTGAAAAAGCGGAAAATCTGGGTGAGCAGATTGCGTTCGCCTTCTGTAAGCTTCTTGTGCCAGTCGCGCACATCCTCAGCCATCGGTACTTCTTCCGGCAGCCAATGAACGCGCTGCTGGATCAGCCAGGCTTCGTAGGCCCAAGGGTAACGGAAAGGCTTATAGACCGGGTTCTCGGTCAGCAAATCCAATTTCTTGTCCGCTTCAGGGGCGGAAATAATTTGTCCACTCATTATAAACGCCTTCAGAGACTGGGCCATGGCCCCGATCCTTTAAAAAAGAGCCTCGCCGCCCTACTGGCAGGCGAGGCATTCCTCATAATTGCTGCTGGCCGCCAACGGCAACGTTTCACCGGCATCGTTCGCCGGGTGGTTTTCCATTATGGCGGTTGCCTTTTTCTCAGAGACAGTATCGGCGCGCTGAATGGAGAGCGACCGGCAGTAATAGAGCGATTTCACGCCGCGCTTCCATGCCTGGTAATGGATCTGGTGCAAATCCCGCTTATGCACGTTCGCTGGTAGGAAGATGTTGATGGACTGGCTCTGGCAGATAAAGCCCGCGCGGTCTGCCGCATGTTCCACCACCCAGCGCTGGTCCAGCTCGAAGGCGGTTTTAAACACATCCTTTTCATGCTGGGTCAGGAAGTTCAGATGCTGCACCGAGCCCTTGCTGAGGGTGATGGAGGACCAGATGTCCTCGTTATCCTGCCCATAGGCTTCCAGCACCTTCTTCAACGCGCGGTTGCGCACGGAGAAACTCCCCGAGAGGGTTTTCTGCAGGAATACGTTGGCGCTGATCGGCTCAATGCCCGGTGAGGCATTGCCCGCGATGATGGAGATGGAGGCGGTGGGGGCGATCGCCATTTTGTGGCTGAAACGCTCCTCAATGCCGTAATCCTTCGCATCCGGGCAGGCGCCGCGCTCAGCGGCCAGGGTTTTGGAAGCCTTATCCGCTTCAGCGCGGATATGCTTGAACATGCGGGTGTTCCACACCTTCGCCATCACGCTTTCAAACGGAATGGAATTATCCTGCAGGAAGGAGTGATAGCCCATAACCCCCAGCCCGACGGAACGCTCCCGGTAGGCGGCGTATTTGGCGCGCTCCATGGAATCTGGAGCTTTCTGGATGAAATCTTCCAGAACATTATCCAGGAAGCGCATCACATCCTCGATGAAGCGCTCATCCTTGTGCCACTCGAACCAGGTTTCCAGGTTGAGCGAGGAGAGGCAGCACACGGCGGTGCGTTGCTTGCCATATTGGTCCACACCGGTGGGCAGCGTAATCTCGGCGCAGAGATTGGAGGTTTTTACCTCCAGCCCGGCCAGCTTGTGCTGCTCGGGGCGGGCATTATTCACATGGTCGGAATAGATGATGTACGGCTCGCCTTGCTCGATGCGCGTGGTGAGGATGCGAATCCACAAGGCGCGAGCAGAGATGGAACGCACCACGCTGTTATCCTTGGGCGAGCGCAGGCCCCATTGCTCGTCGGCTTCCACAGCGCGCATGAAATCGTCTGAGACCAGCACGCCATGGTGCAGGTTCAGCGCCTTGCGGTTCGGGTCGCCGCCGGTGGGGCGGCGCATGTCGATGAATTCCTCAATCTCGGGGTGCCAGATCGGCAGATACACAGCCGCTGAGCCGCGGCGCAGGCTGCCTTGGGAAATGGCGAGGGTAAGAGAATCCATCACCCGGATGAAGGGGATGATGCCGGAGGTTTTGCCGTTCTGGCCGACTTTTTCGCCAATGGAGCGCAGATTGCCCCAATAAGACCCGATGCCACCGCCTTTGGAAGCCAGCCAGACATTCTCGTTCCAGAGCCCGACAATGCCATCCAGCGAGTCGGTCGCTTCATTTAGGAAGCAGGAGATCGGCAGCCCGCGATCCGTGCCGCCGTTGGAGAGCACCGGGGTGGCGGGCATAAACCACATCTTTGAGATATAATCGTAAAGCCGCTGAGCATGGGCCTGGTCGTCGCCATAATAAGAGGCAACGCGGGCAAAAAGGTCCTGGTAGCTTTCGCCGGGCAGGAGATAACGGTCGTCCAGGGTCGCGCGGCCGAAATCAGTCAGCAGTGAATCGCGGGAGCGGTCCACCGTTACCTGAAACCTGCCGGGCAGTTGTATCGCATCATCCAGCAATGCAGCCTCAGGCTTTGTCATCATGTTCATCTTTTGCCGGACCCCTGTTCTTATTAGCGGTCATCATAACAACATATAGTGAGCGCGTCGTGCAATCACTACTAGCTGTGCTAAGTGCAGTTTTTTCCTCAGGAAAAAGCTTGCCAAAGAGTTCGCGCCGAGTCTGGCCGCCAGCGGCTTATCAGAGGAAGTATGATGTTCTCATTATGTTCTTTCACGGCCAGGCCGTCAACCAGCAATTTGAATACGAATCGCCTTGCGGCGTGAGTGGTTGCGCTCAGGGTGGGCAATGGCCTATTTCCTGACCATGGATGGCGTGACCGGGCTTGCCCCTCATTATCAAGGCTATGTGGATGAACGCAGCAACGCGCATGTGAAAGGTTGGCTGCGGGATTTAAACAATGCAGCCGCACGGCTGGAATATGAGGTAGTGTTGCCAGGGCGCTGGCGCGAGCGCGTGCTGGCCAGAGGGCGGGCGGACATATTCAGCGACATTTTGGTTCAAATTGGCGTGGGCGATGGCTGTTATGCCTTCGAGGCGCGCTTTGAAACGCCGCTATCCGTCGCCGAACGGGACAGGCTGTACGTGCGCCCGAAAGGGACGCGGCACCACCTTGATCTGGCACCGGCCTTGCGGATCGACCCTCCGGGGCAGGGACCCTACCAGGGCTTTGTGGATGAATGTTCCATCCGCCATATTTCTGGCTGGGTACGCGATTTGTCTGATGCCGCACGGCGTGTGACGATCGACATTTTTCTTTCAGAACCGAACGGTGAAAGGCTTCTGAAGCGTCATGTGGCCAACCAGTTCAGCGATGTGCTGCGTCAGGTTGGCGTGGGAGATGGCACCTGCGCGTTCTTCGTATTGTTCGAGCAAGAACTGACCCCGGAGCAGCGTGATTCAGTTGTCGTACGCGTGCAGGGCTCTGCCCATGTGCTGGATGCCGCACCGGCTTTGAAGCGCGAATTTCAGCCGATCCATCACGTGGCGATGGATATTGTGAACAATTGCAATCTACGCTGTCCGTTCTGCGTTTATGATTACGGGCAAACGAACAAAACCTATGTGATGAGCGACGAAACGTTTGCCGCCACCTTGCGCCTTATTCCATATGTGACAGACGGAAATTTCTGGCTCTCCTGCCTACATGAAGCCACTTTGCATCCACGGCTGATCGAATTCATCGAACGTGTGCCAAGAGAATACCGCAAGAAGCTGTTCTTCACCACCAATCTTGCCAAACGCCAGCAGCGCCCGTTTTTCGAGGCATTGGCGCAATCTGGCATGGACCATGTGAATATCTCGCTTGAGAGCATGGAAAAGGAAATTTATGAGAAGATGCGCAAAGGCGCGCGGCATCATATCTTTCTGGAAAACTGGGATTTGATGCTGGATGTTTTCCGCTCTGAACCCAACGCACCACGCATCCGCTACAATCTCATGGCTTACCGCTCGAACTTGCGGGAATTGCCGGGGCTGGTTGAAACCTTGCTGAATGAGAAACTGGGCTTCCAGGCTGAAATCCGCTCGACGATGGATATGGCATATATCCCCGATGCATTCCGCGAAGAGGAATTTCTTTCGACACCGGAATGGGCATTGTTGGCGCAAGAGCTGAAACGCTTCCCGCAGGAGCGTATCGTGCTCATCGCCCCACCTCAGGGCAAGGGGTATGACCGCGAAGAAGGCAAGCGGATGCTACAAGTTTCTGAACAACCGCCGGATCGTACGGGTTGGGTGGAAGCCAAGGGCCCAGCGCCGCGCCCGTTCAACATACGCATTGGGTGGGATGGCACGCTGAACATTTATTCCGAATTGCCGGCGCGCCCTGGGGAGCAACCGGATCTGGCGAATTATCTGATCACGAACATCAATGATCTGGAAGATCCGCTCTCGACGTTTCTGGCGTTGGAGTGAAACAAGCCAGAGATTCTTGAAAAAGCGCCGGCCTGGCCAAAACGGGAAATGCAGACACGATGCTCACCGGAAAAACTGCCTTGATCACGGGTGCGACGGCAGGAATCGGGCTGGCGTCGGCCAAGCTGTTCGCTGAGCGCGGTGCCACCCTGCTGCTAACCGGACGCAACGGCGAGATCGGTGAGGCGCTGGCTGCTGAGCTTGGGGCGCATTTCCTGGCAGCGGATATCGCCGATCCCGGCACACCGGATAAGCTCATTTTCTGGGCCGAGCAGTTGCTTGGCCGGCTGGACATACTCGTCAATAATGCTGGCATTCTGTTCCAGGGAGATTCGCAAGCCTGCACGGATGAGCAGTGGGACCAGATTCTGGCGGTTAATGTCACCTCCGTGTTCCGGCTCTCCCGCGCCGCAGTGCCGGTTATGGCGCGGCAGGGCGGGGGCGCCATAATCAATGTGTCCTCAGACTGGGGCTTGGTCGCCGCGCGTGGTGCCGTGGCCTATGGCGTCAGCAAGGGGGCCATCGTGCAGCTCACCCGCAGCATGGCCGCCGACCATGCGCACCAAAATATTCGCGTAAACGCGGTCTGCCCTGGAGATACCGATACCCCAATGTTGCACAGAGAGGCCGATAGCGAGGCGCGGTTGCGGGAGCTGGCGGCGGCGATTCCTTTAGGGCGGCTCGGCCAACCTCGCGATGTTGCAGCGGCGATCGCCTTTCTTGCCTCCGACGATGCCAATTTCATCACCGGCGCGATGCTGCCCGTCGATGGCGGAAACTCGGCAGTATAATTTTATCCCCCAGCCAGGGCCGCACCCTCCCGCAACACCGCTTCCGCCTCCTTCGTAATCCCATTCTCATCGTGCAGCACCAGCCCCGGCAGCAGCGCATCCGGCGTGCGGCTGGCCTTTTGTGCCTGCATCAGAATCAGCTTTGCCCTTACGCCGGCGCGCGGCCAAAGCGGCAGCAGCGTGATGCCTCCGCAGGCGGGGCGCAGCAGCGAAACCGCCTCGACATAGGCGGCGGCGGGCAGAGCTAAGGTTATCGTCCCTTTATCTCGCAGCAGGCGCAGCATCTCCTTTATCCATGCTGCCAATGTGGCTTGCGGCGCATGGTGGGCCAGGGCGCGGGCGGCATCGGGCGAGGGGGTGTTTTCGGCCCCAAACCACGGCGGGTTGGCCATTACATGCTGGAATGTCTGGGCCGCGAAGGGCAGGGCGGTCGCGTCTCCGTTCACCACGGAAAGACCAGAAAACTGGTTCTCCGCGAAGTTTTGCACCGCCAGTTCCGCCAAGGTGCTGCCGCGTTCAACGCCCACACCGCACATATCCGGCACCCGTGCCGCCAGGCAAAGCAGAGCCGCCCCGGCGCCGGTTCCGGCTTCCAGCACAAGCTCCCCAGCTTTGGCGGGCACCATGGCCGCCATCAGCACTGGCTCGAACCCGGTTCTGTGGCCAGAGCGGAGCTGGCGATAGCTCAACCGCCCGCCCAGAAGCCCGCCCATGCTTGTCGCGTTATCCATCCCCGCTTGACCCTTCTGAAATCCCGCCCGATATGGTGCTAACGCAATTTGCTTGGACAGGTTAGGGCTGAATTTGGACGGTGCGACGCCATTGACGACCGATGCTCTCAGCCGCCTCACGGCGCTGCTGGAACCGGAGCTGAAGGCCACGAACGAGGCGATTATCGCCAGGATGGACAGTCCGGTGGCGCTCATTCCGCAGCTTGCCGCGCATATTGTCGCGGCGGGGGGCAAGCGTATGCGGCCTTTGCTCACCCTCGCCGCTGCCAAGCTCTGCGGCTATGGCGGAGACAGGCAGGTGCGGCTCGCCGCCTGTGTTGAGTTCATCCATACCGCCACTTTGCTGCATGACGATGTGGTGGACGAATCTTTGCTGCGCCGGGGGTTTGCCTCCGCCAATGCGGTTTTTGGCAACAAGGCTTCCGTGCTGGTGGGGGATTTCTTGTTTTCTCGCGCGTTTGAGCTGATGGTGGAGGATGGCTCGCTGGATGTGCTGCGGATTCTCTCCAATGCGTCAGCCACCATTGCCGAGGGGGAGGTGCTGCAACTCACCACGCAGAACGATATTTCTACCACCGCGCAGAAATATTTCGACGTGATCCGTGGCAAAACCGCTGCCCTTTTTGCCGCGGCGGCAGAAGTGGGCGGGGTGATCGCAGGGGCGGGGGCCGAGGAATGCGCGGCCCTGCGCAGTTTCGGCATGGATCTTGGCATGGCGTTCCAGTTAGTGGACGACGCGCTGGATTACGCTGCCGACCAGGCTGAGCTGGGCAAGACCGTGGGGGATGATTTCCGCGAGGGCAAGCTGACTTACCCCGTGATTCTGGCGGTGGAAAAGGCGGATGCCGAGGAACGCGGCTTCTGGCTACGCACCATGGAGAACAGCGAGCAGACCCAAGCCGACCTGATGACAGCGTTGGGCTTGATTAAAAAACACGATGCCACCGCCCGCACAATCGCCCGAGCGGACCAGTTCATTGATAGTGCTGTGAATACACTCTCGCGCTTTCCTGAGGGCGAGATACGCAACGCCCTGGCCGGGGTGGCGCGTTACACCACTGCCCGGCGACATTAAGTTACAGCCTATATTTTTTCAGCGGCGGTGGTGCTCAGCACGGTGGTGATCGTGGAGCGGACAATGCTCACGGTCACATTAGGGGCGATCTC